>CANJDA010000194.1 GCA_947472705.1 Flavobacteriaceae bacterium | reverse complement strand
TGGCTTTCTTTGATAACGAAGAAGGCAAAATAATTCACGTGGGTATTATGATGGAGAATAATTATATCATTCATGCTAGTGGAAGAGTTCGTATAGACCGCTTAGACCATTTAGGGATTTACAATGCTGAACAAAACAGGCATACACACCGTCTACGTGTAATCAAGAAAATTATTTAAATTCCTAATTATGTATTTAAATTAAATTTCATTCAAAATTTCAACAAATAAATCGATTTCTTCTTTGGTGTTATAATGACTAAAAGAGATACGCAAACTTGGCTTTTTTAACGCTTCTTCATCAAGCATTTCAGCCAACACATGAGAAGGTTTTAGACTTCCGCTTTGGCAGGCACTCCCTCGAGAAACAGCGATGCCTTTCATATCTAAGTTAAACAGTATCATAGCCGTTTTCTCTTCAGAAAAGGGAAGCAATATATTTAAAATATTATAAAATGTATTCTTTCCATTTAATATGATATTCGAAAACGAAGTTTGTAGTTTTTGATAACAATATTCTTTGAGTTCTAAAATTTTTTTTCTTTCAATATCTAGGTTTTGATACGACAATTCTATAGCCATTGCCATACCTGCAATTTGGTGCACCGATTCGGTTCCAGCGCGCCAACCTTTTTCTTGTTCACCGCCAAATAGCATGGGTTGCAATACTAAATTTTTACGAACAAAGGCAAAGCCAATTCCTTTTGGACCATGAAATTTATGAGCGCTTGCCACTATAAAATCGGCTTTCAAATCCTGCAAATTCAACTCAGTTTTCCCAACAGACTGAACTGTATCACAATGAAACAATGTATTGTATTTGTGACACATTACTCCTATTTTTTCAATATCATTGACCACTCCGGTTTCATTATTCACATGCATTAATGAAACAATTGTTTTAATCTCAATCGAAAGTAAATTTTCTAATTGTTGGAAATTCAAAGTCCCATCATTTGACACTTTTATGTAATCTACCTGAACTCCAAACTCCTCTTGCAAAGCTTGAACAGTATACAAAGTAGCATGATGTTCTACTTTGGAAGTAATGATTCTTTTTACGCCAAAATCTTTAACTGCACTTCTTAAAATCCAGTTCGTGGCTTCTGTAGCTGATGAAGTAAAAATAATTTCCTGGGCATTACAATGCAATTGCTTAGCAATTGTTTTTCTAGATGTTTCAATTACAGCTTTGGCACTTCTACCAAAACTATGAGTAGAAGAAGGATTTCCGAATTCTGATTGCATTACTTTCACCATTTCGTCAATAACTTCCTGACGGATTGGTGTGGTAGCGGCATTATCAAGATAAATTTTTTGCATGTTGCAAATATAAAAGTACTATCCTAATTAAATGATAAAAGATAAATATAATAGTTTAAAAAACTTATTTTTGCTAAAAATTAACACACAATATGAAACGAATTCTAAGCATCCTGACACTGCTTTTTATATTAAATGCCTGTGATGATGGCAACATGACAAATGCTACTATTGACTTTTCAGAAGTTGCCGCTCAAAAATGCAGTAGTAAAGATGTTATTTATAAAACAAAAGGTTCGGAAATGCTTGTGTTGGCCATACCAGCAACTACATTTGTTAATGATGAAACTCCCGCTGACGATCCAATTACATTACCGATAAGTTCAACAAATCAGGTAATTTACAGAAGATATAATGGCACAGTAAGTGCCGATAATATTTGCCCAACCATACCTTCAGCTACACCCGATTTGACCGAACAATGGACTGCTAGTGCAGGAACTATTGAAATTACTACAACAGCTATATATACTACAGATGCAACAACCAATGCCACACGAATAACAGGTTATAAACATTATATAGTTTTCAAAAACATTACTTTCCAAACACCAAATGGAGATCAAATTTATGAAACCTATGTCTTTGGGAATTATACAACCACAGCAACTGCCTTAGCATTTGGCTTTGATGACCAAGTAGACAAAAGCACTTGTGATGATAGAATTTTTAACTTTAATGGAAGTGAAGCTTTTATTTTAAATGTTAGTGATTTCTCCACTTTGTTTGCCAATGAGGTTACTACTACACCAAGAACAGCAATAATCAATTCTGTCAATAAATTATCCTATCGCTTATATTCAAGTTCAGTTAACGACACTTATTTTTGTCCAACTCAAAGCACACCAACTCTTTTACAGGAATGGAATGCGGTTGATGGTATTACCGATATTAGTGGTATTATCGAAGTAAGTACGACTACCTTTGGCACTGGTTTTCAGCATATTATTTATTTGAAGAAAGTGACTATGAAAAAAGATAATAGTACTTTTTATTTAGGTGACAATATTCTGTATGGTAGTTTTGTAACCAATCCCTAAACGATTTCAAATATGCCTACCGACTGTATTAGCTATCAAAAATCAGGATACTTTTCTCCGTTAATTATTGATTATTTAGAGCAAAAAATCGAACTGAATAAGCTATACAACCACTTACCTACCCTTGCCAATTTTAAATTGCAATTGGACGAAAAGCAATTGAATTTTCCACAAGAAAATAGAACTGTTTTAGTGGAAGTTTTGGAAAAACAGTATCAAAATTTAGATGTTTCAGAAGCTACCAAAACCAACATAGCCTCGTTAAAACATGGCAAAACTTTTACAGTTACTACTGGCCATCAATTGAATTTATTTACGGGACCGCTTTATTTTTTGTATAAAATTGTTTCCACCATTACTCTATGTAAGGAATTGAAACTAGCCTATCCCGAATATCATTTTGTTCCCATTTATTGGATGGCTACTGAAGATCACGATTTTGAAGAGATCAATCATTTTAATTTTAAAAACAAAAAAATTAATTGGGATGCTAAAAGTCAAGGTCCAGTGGGAAGACTTTCTACAGAAGGGTTGACGACTGTTTTTGATTTCTTTGCCAAAAAATTAGGCAATAGTGAAAATGCAAACGAATTAAAGTTATTGTTTGAAAATAGTTACCTCAATCATTCTAACTTGTCCGATGCTACTCGCTATTTAGCCAACTCTCTTTTTGGAGAACATGGATTGGTTATTTTAAATGGAGATGATAGTAATTTAAAACAACTTTTTATCCCTTATATCAAAGAAGAATTATTAAATCAAACTTCTTTTCAAAAAGTTACTGAAACAAATGCTACACTGACTAAGCATTATACTATTCAAGTAAATCCAAGAGAAATAAATTTGTTTTATATTGAGGATAACCTTCGTGAGAGAATACTTTTTGAAAACAATCAATACAAAGTAAACAATACTGATCTCTTTTTTTCTAAAGAGGGAATACTTGAGTTACTAGATACAAATCCTGAAAAATTCAGCCCCAATGTAATTTTAAGACCTTTGTTTCAAGAAGTAATTTTACCCAATCTATGCTACATAGGAGGAGGAGGAGAATTAGCCTATTGGTTGCAATTGAAGTCTAATTTTGAAGCTAATCAAATTACTTTTCCAATTTTATTATTACGAAATTCAGCAGTATTAGTAACCCAAAAACAAGTACAGAAAGCTGAAAAGTTACATCTTACTTGGGAAGATATATTTACAACCCAACAAACTCTATTAGATAATAAAACAAAAGAATTCTCGCAATTCAAAATTGATTTTACTGAGCAGAAAGAGCTTATACAACAACAGTTCAACACATTAAAATTAATAGCAAATCAAACTGACAAATCCTTTACAGGAGCTGTAAAAGCACAAGAAGCTAAACAAATCAAAGGCTTAGAAAATTTAGAAAAACGATTACTCAAAGCCGAAAAAAGAGTGCATGCTGATCAATTAGAGCGAATTAAACAGCTTCAGGATGCCTTATTTCCTAATCAAAGTTTACAAGAACGCAGTACTAATTATTCTGAATTTTAT
>CANJDA010000193.1 GCA_947472705.1 Flavobacteriaceae bacterium | reverse complement strand
TGGTGGTGGAATTCGCTCAATAATGGCAGCTAAAATATTTTCGACACCAAATCCGGTTTTACCAGAAGCATGGATAATTTCGTCTAAATTACAACCTAACAAATCAACAATATCGTCTGAAACTTCTTCTGGATTGGCACTTGGCAAATCGACTTTATTTAAAACGGGAATAATTTCCAAATCGTTTTCTAAAGCCAAATATAAATTTGAAATGGTTTGTGCCTGAATACTTTGAGCCGCATCCACAATCAACAAAGCGCCTTCACAAGCCGCAATTGAACGGGAAACTTCATACGAAAAATCCACGTGTCCTGGAGTATCAATAAGGTTCAGAATATAATCTTCTCCTTTATATTTATATTCCATTTGAATGGCGTGACTCTTAATCGTAATCCCACGCTCACGCTCCAAATCCATATTGTCAAGCAATTGGGCTTTCTCTTCACGAGCGGTAACGGTTTGTGTAGCACTAAGCAATCGGTCTGCCAACGTACTTTTCCCGTGGTCAATGTGTGCAATAATGCAAAAATTTCTAATATGCTTCATCTTCTGTATCTGTCAATTTTTGGGCTAAAAACGCTCGCGCATTTAATCGGCAAATATAAGGCAAAGTTTTGATTTAAAAGGATTGGAAGCCGAAACCAACAAAAATTAGTATTTTTGCCCAAAATTGACAGCATGCCCAAAATTGGCAACATAGATTTACCTGATTTCCCTTTGTTACTTGCTCCCATGGAAGACGTGAGTGATCCACCATTTCGTAGATTATGTAAGTTGCACGGAGCGGATTTAATGTACTCTGAATTTATCTCTTCTGAAGGATTGATTCGAGATGCGATGAAAAGCCGCATGAAACTGGATATTTTTGATTATGAAAGACCCGTTGGTATACAAATTTTTGGTGGCGATGAAGAAGCTATGGAAATGTCGGCAAAAATTGTGGACACCGTTCAACCTGATTTAGTTGATATTAATTTTGGATGCCCAGTAAAGAAAGTTGTTTGCAAAGGTGCCGGTGCTGGGGTTTTGAAAGATGTAGATTTGATGGTGCGTTTAACCAAAGCTGTGATCAAGGGAACCAATCTTCCTGTAACCGTGAAAACACGTTTAGGCTGGGATGAAAATTCTATCAATATTGACGAAGTAGCGGAGCGTTTGCAGGATATTGGTGTGCAAGCATTAACGGTACATGCCAGAACTAGAGCCCAAATGTATAAAGGCCATTCGGATTGGTCGCATATAGCCCGAGTGAAAAACAATCCTAGAATTACTATGCCCATCTTTGGAAACGGCGACATCGATTCGCCCGAAAAAGCCTTAGAATATAAAAATAAATTCGGATTAGACGGGATGATGATTGGCCGAGCTGCCATTGGGTATCCATGGATTTTTAACGAAATCAAACATTACTTCAAAACCGGAGAACATTTGGCACAACCTACCATGATTGACCGAGTGGAAGCTGCAAGAAATCATTTAACTTGGTCAATGGATTGGAAAAGTGAACGAGTAGGCATTGTAGAAATGCGTCGACATTATACCAATTATTTCAAAAATGTACATTCATTTAAAGAATACAAACAACGATTAGTAACCACTGACGATGCTGAAGGTTTATTCAAAATTTTGAATGAAATCGAAGAAGTCTATGCTAATTATCAGTTTGTTTAATCCAATAGTTTTTTACTCACTCGACTGCTGGCAATCCAACTGGAAATAACACCCAGCGAGACTATCGTTGCAAAAACAATCAACACATTTTGAATACTAAAAACCACCGGATAGGCTAAGGAATCTGTAATCATTACTAGTTTAAATTGTTGTTGAATGACGACGATTATTATTCCTAAAAAGAGTCCAATAATTCCGCCTAATACACTCAACAAACTTCCTTGAAGCAGAAATATTCTCTTCAAATCTTTGATTTCAGAACCTAAATTAAATAGGGTTTTTAAATTGCTTTTTTTATCCAAAACCATCATAATCAAGGCACCTATTAAATTGAATAGTGCAATGATAATTACCAAAGTAAAGATCAAATACACGGCAATATTCTCGGTATTCAGCATTTTATAGAGCGTGGCATTGAGTTGGGCTCGGTTTTTTACTTCGGTTTTGTTTTGGAAAATAGTATTCAATTTTGAAATTATCACCGCTTCATCGACATTAGTTTTCAGCTTGATTTCAATTCCCGAAAGTTGGTTTGGTTTTAGTTCAAGTAATTCCTGTGCCAATGCCAAATCACAAAAAACATACTTGCTATCTATATCTTCGCTAACTGCATAAATTCCTACCGGAATCAAATTAGACTTAAAAAAAGCTTCTTCTTCACTTTCGATAACACCTTTTCCTTTTCGTGGCACATACACTTCGAATGGGTTGTTAAAATCAAAAAGGCCTAAGGATAATTTGTCGGCAATACCATAACCCACAACAACTTGATATGTATTGGGTTTTAACCATTGCCCGTTGTAGATGTTTTTTTTAGAAAGCACGTTGGTTTTGGTAAAATTAGCATCTACTCCTTTTAAATAGGTAACCAACTCTTTTCCTTTAAAAAAGAAAAGTACTCTTTCTTCTAGAATTTTGCTATAAGAAGCTACACCGTCAATATTTTTTATTTGATTTTCCTGCGCAGGAGTAATGAAAAAATATTTCCCTGAAATAGGATTGATTTTTAAATCGGGATCAAAGTCATTGGAGAATGACAAACTAAAATCGCGCAAACCACTAAACACAGATAGTACAACAAAAAGTGCCATCGCTCCTACTATAATTCCAACCGAAGCTATACCTGTTATTATATTAATAGCATTATTATTGCTTTTGCTAAAAAGGTAGCGTTTAGCTATGTAAAGTGGGAAATTCAAATTAAAACTTCTTGCGTTTATCTAAAAGGTCTCGGTTTTCAATTGGATTTTCTTTACCAGCCAAGGCATTGTCAATTTTTTCAATATAATCCAAAGAATCATCGATGTAAAAAGAAAGATTTGGCACTTTGCGCAATTGTAATTTCACTCGTTGTGATAAATCGTGTTTAATCAAAGGCATGTTAGATTTTACCGCTTCTAAAATTTCGGGGGCTTTATCTTGAGGAAAAACACTCAAATATACACGAGCTACACCCAAATCAGTAGTAACACTCACTTTAGAAACCGAGATCACAAGATTGGTCAAACCATTTTTACGCACTTCTCCTTGAAGAATATCCACCAAATCCTTTTGCAAAACACTGCCAATTTTTTTCTGTCTGTTCGTTTCCATGCCGCAAAAATACAATTTTAAATTTTTATAATGCTGAGAAGCGAAAGTTTTGGCACATCTGCAATCCCTTTTCCCGCTCTCCATTTTACTTCGGTGCCATTACGATCGGGGCTAAAAGAAATACCATTTGAATTTTTGTTAACTTTGTTTTCTAATTAACACTCATGAGAAAAATTGAACATATAGGAATAGCTGTTGCCAATTTGGAAACTTCCAACCAACTTTTCGAAAAATTATTTGGCAATCCACCCTATAAACAGGAAGAAGTGGCCAGCGAAGGTGTAAAAACTTCCTTTTTTATGAATGGGCCTAATAAAATTGAACTTTTAGAAGCTACCAATCCAGAAAGTCCCATAGCTAAATTCCTCGAAAAAAAAGGCGAAGGCATTCATCACATCGCTTTTGATGTTGAAAACATAGTAGCCGAAATCGCCCGTTTAAAAAACGAAGGATTTACCATACTAAATGAAACTCCAAAGAAAGGAGCTGATAATAAACTCGTAGCTTTTTTGCATCCAAAAGGCACCAATGGTGTTTTAATAGAACTTTGTCAAGAAATCCAATAAAAATAGTTGCAACAAATTAAAAATAGTGCTAATATTGCAACCTCATTATCGGGTCCTATAGCTCAGTTGGTTAGAGCACCTGACTCATAATCAGGTGGTCCTTGGTTCGAGCCCAAG
>CANJDA010000192.1 GCA_947472705.1 Flavobacteriaceae bacterium | reverse complement strand
TTGGTAATGCTGTTAAAGTTTGTCCTGAACAGATTGCTGCTACTGAATTGAAAGTTGGTGTGGTTGGAGTAACACAAGTAGGATAACAAGTTACCGTTTGACTTGGAGTACAAATCCCATTCCATGTTATAGTGAAAGTAACTGCTTGACCTTGGGTTACACCTGGAACATCATAATGTGAAGGAGCCACTAATGAACCCGTAATAGGAGGTCCTCCATCTACTGTATAACTATAAGTAAAACTGGATTGTCCAACATTATTAAAATCAAAAGCTACACTTGTAGCTGTAGTGTTTGCACTATCACAAAATAAGAATGGAGCTGATGTAGGAGCTGTATTGGCAACACTAACCACAATAGCTGCTCTTGTACTTTCACAACCTCCTACAGTCTGACTTACATAATAGGTAGTAGTTCCTAAGGTAGTTGTTGAAGGTGTTGGTGCAGTAGCTGAAGCTATACCTCCTGTTGCATTTGTACCGTACCAATTTAAAGTTCCTCCTGAAGTTGGAGTTGCTGTTAAAGGTACTGCTACATTATTTTGACAATAGGTGATTGGAGATACAGTTGGTGGATTAGGAACAACAGGAGCCGTTAATGTAACAGGAATCGGTGTTGATATACAACCTGAAATCAAATCTTTTATCTGAATATTATAGTTACCAGGGGCTAAACTAGTGAAACTGGTTGATGCTTGATATGTTGCGCCTCCATCTATACTATACTGATAATTAGCTGCTAGATAAGTATAACCTCCAACATTGGTATAATCTTGAGGGTCCAATGCTGTCCAATCTGCAGGGTTCCAAACTAAAGATGGATGTGGTGCAGTTGTAATTCTTCTATAGGAATAGCCAGGTGCACTAGTTGGAGTAAATGCAACTCCATCTGTTCTTCCCCATAAATCAATCTCAACATTACCACTGGTTGTTAATCTGATATTATCATCGATATTAACTCCTCCACATCCTGCAAAAACTAAATTAGGAATAACTCCCCCTTGATTGGTAGCACTTCCTACTGCAATTACTTTAACAGAATTCGTAGGCATACTACCTGATAATAATAAATCACATGATGCTGCTGCACTCCCGTTATTGTATATTTTAAGTCTGTAATTTGCTAAATTTTTTGTCACTCCAGTACCATTGTATATTTCAACATAAGTTAATGAACCCACATCTTCATCAGTTACTTCAGATATAAATAATTCGGTAGGTACTGGTAATGGTGCTGGGTTAATTGGACTAGTGAAAACTATCGAACCTGTTGGGACAGAACATGTAGGTTGTGTCACATTATAAGTTGGAACAACACATGGTATTGTTGCAGAACATGTTTGATTTCCTGTAGTAAAACAACCCGTACCTGAAGGCAAAACAAATATTTTTACCGAATCATTTGGATTTAAACCATTTACTGTAAAACTAGTAGCTGTTGTATTTCCTCCGTTAATCAAAGCTGCATTATTTATAGAATAGCTAACATCATAATTTGTTGCACCAGTTAGTGATGCCCAATTAAATGTTACAGAATTTGAAGTAGATCCTCCACATAAGACTACAGGTGGAATTAATGGATTTACAGTAATAGTAACATTTTTAGAAACTGTACAGGTGACGTTAGTGGTGAAGCTAATATCATCTAGAGCAAAATCATTTCCTGAAGCAAATGTTGTAGTATCAAATAATTGTATTTGAGCCAAAGTACTTAATCCTGAATTCCATATTTGAGAAAAATTGGTCCAAACACAAGTTGAACCAGCAGCATTCATAGTACCCACCTGTACACCATTAATTACAACTCTAATTGATGCGGGGTTACCTACTGACAAAGTTTGTATCCAAAAACTTAAGTTGTAATTTTGACCTGGAGTAACAGCTATATTTTGACCCCAAACTAAATCATTTCCAGCATTTGTTGTTGAACCATCAATCACCATCATTTTCCCTGTCCCTGAAGTATGATCAACACATAAAGCTGAAAAACCAGGCTCCCAAGTATTTGGATTTACAATAATACCATATGCTTTTTGGATAAAACTTGTATTTATTGGATTTAAATAAGTATAATCAGAATCGAAACCAACATTACCATTTGAAAAATCTCCATTGGTAATCAAATTTACATTTGTAGTTTTTGTAGAAGTAACTGTGTATATTGTTGTCTGTGTTGGAGAAACAGTAGGATTTAAACTATTTGGAGTTGTTAGTGAAGGATCAAATGGTGAAGCTGTCCAAGTATATCCTGATGTTCCACCATTAACTGTTAATGTAGTTGAAGCCCCAGAGCAAATAGCAGTATCCAAACTAGTTGTCAAACCCGTGGAAGGAGCAACTAACACAATATTAGATTGACTTACAGTAGTTCCAGCTGAATCAGTTACGGAAATTGTATAGGTTCCAGGCCCTAATCCGTTAAAAACTCCAGTAGTATTATTTTGAGTTGCAGTTCCTGTTAAATTATAAATTACATAAGGAGTTATTCCATTATTAGCATAGGCAATAATAGCTCCATTATTAAAATTATAACAAGTTGGGTTTGTATAAGAATCAGATAAAGACAAAGGCAATGGTGGAGCTATAACTGATAAATCATCTAAAGCAAAATCATTCCCTACACCACTTGTATTATTATTGAATAATTTAATATTTACACAGGCTGATGTTGGCACAAAAGTATAAACTACCTGTTGCCAACCTGAGGCAGGTAAAGGAGCCAATGCATTTCCTGAAACAAGAGTCACTGAATTAGCATTTAATATCTGAATACCTATATTAGCTTGTGTGGCTGCATTAGTAACTGTAGTTGAAACCGATTTAACCCAATAACTAAAAGTATATGTCGCTCCGATAGTCATTGAACAAACTCCGCCCCCACCATTACCAGCCTCCCAAAAATTTTGTTGACCACCTGTAGTGGTTCCATCAATAACCAGCATATTACCAGAACCAGTTGTATGATCACCTCCATTTATGAAAAATGCAGTATTCATAGGTTGAGGATTAGTTGTTATAGCAAAATTACCACTAGCAGTATTCCCAGAAAAAGGTAGAAAAATTTGAGTAAATATTCCTGTATTAATTGAAAAACCAGTTATTGTTCCTGATTGAAAATCACCATTTGTCAAAAGATTTTGAGAAAAACCCACTGATGAAATTAATAGTATTAGTAAAATTGATATTTTATGTAAAAAAGTAATTAGCTTCATTTTAAAAATTTTAGGTAGGTTTTTTTGGAGTAATTGGCAAAAATTAAATTCAAAGATATTGATTTTAAATACTATACACTATATTTTAAATAAAAAGAGATTTAAAAAACCTCATTCCATTTTAGTTAATATTTAATTGTTTTTAATTTTTCTTCTTTCTCTTTCTGTCTTTAACAAATTTAATTCTCTACTAGTTTGACCAGCTACCGAAGTGTTTTCTTCGGCTCTTCTAATTAAGTAGGGCATAACATCACGAACTGGTCCGAAAGGTAAATATTTGGCAACATTATAACCATGAGCTGCAAGATTATAACTAATATTATCACTCATTCCATACAATTGGCCAAACCAAATTCGATTATCATTTTTCAAAATACCTTTAGTATGCATCAATTCAATTAGTTTATAAGAGCTCAATTCATTATGAGTACCAGCAAATATCGACATTTGATCTAGATGATTCATCATATAAATCACAGTCTCATCATAATTTACATCTGTAGCTTCTTTACTTTCACATATTGGAGTTGGATAACCTTTTTCTTCAGCTCTAGCATTTTCTTTTTCCATATAAGCACCACGAACCAATTTCATTCCAATAAAAAAACCTTCTGATTTGGCTTGTTCATGTAATTGCTTTAAATATTCTAATCTATCCCAACGATAAAGTTGCAAAGTATTGAAAACTATAGCTTTCTCTTTGTTGTATTTTCGCATCATATCGGTAACCAAATCATCAGCTGCATCTTGCATCCAACTTTCTTCTCCATCAATTAATAAGGCAACATCTTTATCATAGGCTGCT
>CANJDA010000191.1 GCA_947472705.1 Flavobacteriaceae bacterium | reverse complement strand
AGCAATCATAACCATATCGCTCTTGAATTTTGATTCGCAACTCATCAGCAGGTTGGTTTTCGCCGTGAACTAAAAATATTTTTTTTGGTTTTGATTTAATTTCTGAAAGCCAATTGAGTAAATCATTTTGATCACCATGAGCGGATAACCCTTCTATTTCAAGGATTTTAGCTGAAACAGGGTAGTATTTTCCATAGATTTTTAGTTCTGTTGCGCCTTCTAGTAATTTTCGCCCTCGAGTTCCTTCGGCTTGGTAACCAACAATGATAATAGTAGTTTCGGGCAACCCGATGTATCGCTCCAAGTAGCTTAAGACTCTTCCTCCTGTAATCATCCCGCTGGCAGCAATAATAACTTTGGGCTGTTTATCATAAATTGTGTTTATGGTTTCCTGATAATCAGTATTCATGTTAAATATTTTACACATTTCAATACAATCGATTTCTGAAAGTTTATGCCACTTTTTGTTGTTTTGAAAAACATCTAAAACACTTATACCCATAGGAGTATCAATTACTAAAGGAATATTGGGGAGTTTGTTTTCTTTTTTTAGTTGCCATAGCAAGTACATAATGCTTTGAGCCCGTTCAACAGCAAAACTTGGAATAATAACTGTTCCGCCCATTTGAAAAGTATTATTTATATATGTTTCCAAAGAAAATTTCACATCTTCCTCAGAGTGAATTCTGTTTCCGTACGTACTTTCCAAAAAAACGTAATCAGCAATTTTGGGTTTTGTTGGAGGATACATCAGCACATCATCATCACGACCAATATCACCTGAAAAAACAAGAGTTTTCCCTTCCAGTTTTAATTCGATAGAACAAGCTCCAATAATATGACCCGCATTTCGGAAAGTAGCGACTATTTCGGCATCTAATTGAATTTCTTCATTTGGTTTAACTATTCTAAACAATGGGAAAACCTTTTCTGCTTGTTCCAAATCATATAGAGGCTCTGCTTTTTCGTGCTTAGAAAATTTCTCTTTGTTAGCTCTTTCTGCTTCTTCTTCTTGAATTTTAGCACTATCCAATAAGATTAATTTTGAGATGTCTTTAGTTGGAGAAGTACAATATATTTTACCTTCAAACCCTTGATTTACTAGTCTTGGTAGCCAACCGCAATGATCTAGATGACCATGTGTCAATAATACAAAATCGATGGTGTTAGGTAAAATAGGAAGTGGTTCCCAATTGAGTTCCCGCAACGGCTTAATCCCTTGAAATTGCCCACAATCAATAAGGATACGAATTCCGTTGCTTTCGATTAAAGTTTTGGAACCTGTTACTGTTCCTGCTCCTCCCAAAAATTTGATTTTCATTTTATAAATATTTACAAAGTTCAGAAACTTCTTTTAGTACATTTTTAATTCGATTTGGGCTCAATCCAATTTTCTCTAGTATTTCAATAGAATCAATTATTTCTTTGGCTAAAATAATATCCAGGACCAATAGTTTGTCTTTTTCAGTTGCACTTAAAGTGGTCAAACATGTGACAGGATAGAGTTTGTCATCGTCAATTCTTTTGCGCAAACTAGCATTTTGTGGATAATCCCAACTGAGTAATTTTAATCCAGAACAAGTAGCAAAAGCCATGGCGTCAGAGGTAAAACGATTATTAGTGACAATCCAACACGCTGCTATTTTATCTTTTGGGGTAAAAATAGCATGACTTCTATCCTTCAAATCATTGTATCGTGAAAAAATATATAAGGGAACTTTCACATCTGAGTTGGTTTCACTAAGCGGGTGAAATTTACATTCTATCATTTCGATTGCACTATTTTTTTTTATAACTACGTCAACTTCATGCCCTATACATTTGCCTGATAATAAGAGGTTGGTTTGTGCTAAATAGCCTTCAGAAATAAAAAGTCGGGCAATAAATTTTTCAAAAAAGAAACCAGCCGGACCCAACATTTGAATAGCAGAGCGTAAATTGTAACGAGCAGCATGTGAGTTGGAAGATTTTTTAAGTAAACTAAAAGCTAGCTTATAGATTTTTTTGGTGGTGATACCTTCGTAAATTTGATCATTAATGGTTCGCAAAACATCTTCAACTATCTGTTGTCCCGCCCCTGATTTAAGTAAAGATTTTTTTAATTTTTCTCTATCAAACTCTACTATACTTCCTGAATGCTTAACTATTTTCATGGCAAACTCAATTAATTTTAAGCTTTTAGAACTCTAGTAAAGTTACGAATAAAACAGCTTACTTTTTGACTTGTTTTTGATAATAAAACGCGGGGATAAAAAGCAAAATGAATATAGGCTGAATCAAAAATCGTCTGATATAGAATAGGGTCATTTTACTTTCTTCGGCAAAGAAGGTTAGGACAAAAATGAAGCTAATCATAAGAATCGAACCTAGTATCATGTAGAGCAGTGCTGAGAATTTCACTATTTGTTTATCGCTAAAAATAACATACAATAACAAGAGTGAAATAACCGAATTGAGATAAAACCGAAAACCTAGGCTTAAGAACAGTTTGATAATATTAATTTTCGGAAAGTGTAAATGGGAATATTCTATCTTGAAATAATCCAAAAATGGATCATAGAACAATTGGTCTTCAAAGACCCTTATCAATACCAAAAGCAGTATCAAGAATAATGACCAGCTTAGTTTTTTCTTATTTTTCAGTAGTTCTAGTAGCATAAAACGAAAAGTTATTAACCCAAATGACCCATAATAAAAATACAATTCCGTAGATAATCAAAGGAAATACGACACCATGTAGTATATGTTCCGACTTTGGAAAATGGAATAAAGCAATACTTAAAAGCGTAATCCTGGCAATATTGAGAACATGAATCAAAAAGCTTCCGAAAAGGATAAATAAAATAGTGTTTTTAAATTTTCCTGTGAAAGCCACAATAAAAGCTATGAAGAGAATAATAACACTTAAAGCATTACAACCTTCAATTATTCGAATGACATATTTGTTTTGGTAAATTACTTTAATGCTTGGTTCATTCAAATTATTTTCAATATAGGATTTTGAATTTATCCAAGATAATACGGTTTCGGTTTGCTTTGCTACTAATTGAGTGAAAGAATCTACTTCAGACTTAGCCTCATCAAAACGATTCAGGTAGGATTGATAAATGATTGTTAGTACTAAATAACTCAATAAAAATTTTCCAAGAAAAAGTAAAAATGGTTTGTATTGCAGTAGAAGATTTTTCAATGTGGAATTTTTAACAAATTTATATAAAATAAAAAAAGTGCAGTCGTTACTTTTGCATAAAAAATTGAAAATGAATTTTGAAAACTTAAAACCTTGGTTGATTGCTATTCTTTCGGAATCAAATACTGAAAGAGATGTGAAATTAAAAAACCTTTGTCAATTTCTTTCTGACAATGTGGATTACTATAATTGGGTGGGGTTTTATTTTGCCGATCATGAAAATAAAACTTTGCATCTCGGTCCATACGTTGGTACTGAGACCGACCATACAGTTATTCCATTTGGAAAAGGCATTTGTGGACAAGTGGCTGAATCTAATACAAATTTTGTTGTTCCTGATGTTGCCGCACAAGACAATTACATTGCTTGTAGTTTCACCGTTAAGTCAGAAATTGTAGTGCCTCTTTTTGTCAATGGAAAAAATATTGGGCAAATCGATATTGACAGTCATGTGATTGATCCTTTTTCCGAAGAAGACGAGCGCTTTTTAGAGTTTGTAAATGAGGAAGTTGCCAAACTTTTTTAGGCAAAAACCATCTTTTTATTTGCCTAATCAAAAAATAAAATTACCTTTGCACACGAATTAAGAGAGCCTTAATTTATACATAATAATCATTTAAAATAATATTAGCATGTACTTAACTAAAGAAGTTAAAGCAGAAATCTTCGCTAAACACGGAGACGTTACAAACACAGGAAGATCAGAAAGTCAGATTGCCTTGTTTACATTCAGAATTAGTCACTTAACAGAGCATTTGAAAAAAAATCGTCACGATTTTAACACAGAGCGTTCATTAGTGTTACTAGTAGGTAAAAGAAGATCTTTGTT
>CANJDA010000190.1 GCA_947472705.1 Flavobacteriaceae bacterium | reverse complement strand
TGACTGCCACCGGCAGTCCTCCTCTTAATCTCAAATATTTAAGAAGTCAAAGCTAAAATTACATTGTGGAATTTAGTATTTTTGGCAAAAAATATTTATACAATGGAAACCGCATCTTTTAGTGGCCTTTTAGAAACCATTCTATTCATCTTTGCTTTTTACTATGTAGTAAAGTTTTTAGCCCGATTATTTTTACCCATAATGGCGCAAAAAATGATGGAAAAAGCCTCTGAACAATTTCAGCAACAACAGCAAAATCATCAACAACAAAATACCACTCAAACCAATACTTCAGAAAAACCGAAAGCCAAAAAAATAGTCGGGGAATATGTTGACTTTGAGGAAATAGAATAATCATTAGTCATTCAAACCAACTCAATGAAACAACTTCAAAAGTTTTATCCGCATCTTTTAGCCATTTTTGGTTTTATCATAATCTCATTAGTCTACTTCTATCCTGTTGTTCAGGGCAAAAAAATCTACCAATCCGATATTGCAAAATACACCGGAATGGCGAAAGAACAAATTGATTTCAGAGCTGAAAATCACGCCGAACCGTATTGGACCAATTCCTCTTTTGCTGGTATGCCTACTTATCAATCGGGAGCCAATTATCCTAATGATTACATTGGCATGTTGGATAATGCAATTCGTTTTCTGCCTCGTCCTGCGGATTATTTATTTCTCTATTTTTTAGGATTTTATGCGTTGATGTTAGTCTTTAGAGTTGATCCTTTGAAGGCATTTTTCGGAGCATTAGCTTTTGGTTTATCAACTTATTTGATTGTAATTCTCGGCGTTGGTCACAATGCCAAAGCACATGCTATTGGCTACATGCCATTTGTAGTAGCTGGCTTTATTTTGGTTTTCAGAAAGAAATATTTACATGGAGGAATATTAACTATGCTTGCTGTTGCTTTGGAAATTACAGCCAATCACTTTCAAATGACCTATTATTTATTGATGCTTTTGATTGTGATGAGTTTCTTCTTTGTATACCAACTTTATCAGGAAAAGGATTTAAAATCTTTGCCAAAAATTATAGGAACCTTTACAGTTGCTATCATTTTAGCTATTGGTGTAAATGCCACAAGCTTGATGGCAACCAAAGAATACACCGACTTTAGCACACGCGGAAAAAGTGAACTAACTTTCAATACAGATGGCACTAAAAAAGAGGGCAACATTTCTATGGAAAGGGATTATATCACTGAATATAGTTATGGTATTGTAGAAAGTCTGAACTTGTTTTCACCTAGATTATTTGGTGGTGGGAGTGGTCAGAAATTAAATGAAGATTCTCATGTCTACAACTTCATGCTCAATTATGGCGCATCACCAGAAGAAGCGCATCAACTTACCGATAATTATGCTGTTACCTATTGGGGTGGTCAACCTCAGGTTGCTGCGCCAGCTTATATAGGTGCTGTAGTTTTCTTCCTTTTTGTATTGGCTTTATATCACGATAAACGAAAGATAAAATATGCTTTTCTGGCCGGAGCCATTTTCTCTTTATTACTTTCTTGGGGGAAAAATTTATCTATACTGACGGATTTCTTCATTGATTATGTTCCGATGTATGACAAGTTTAGAGCGGTTTCTTCTATTCAGGTTTTATTGGAATTATGTGTTCCTGTTTTAGCCATTATGGGCTTACAGTCTTTCTTTACCGATGAAGAAAACCGATGGAAAAGTTTATGGAAAACTGGAGCAACAACTTTTGGTATTATTATCATTTTATTTTTATGCAAAAGCATGTTCCACTTTGCGGGCGAAATTGACAGTCAGTTATTAGACGCGCTAAAACAGCATCCTGATAAATCATTCGGACCACAATTTATAGATGCACTTAAAGAAGACCGAAAAGATTTTTATTCAGCGGATTTATTGCGTTCCGGATTTTTGATTGTCATTACATTTGGTGTACTTTATTTTTATATCAAAAACAAATTGGCTGCCAATACAGCTGTGATTTTGGTTGGTATATTTATGGTTGGCGATTTATTCTTTGTAGATAAAAATTATCTAAGTAATGATGGGCAACAATTTAGAAGTGCGCAAGAAGTTGATATTCCATACCAACCTACACAAGCCGATTCTTTAATTCTTCAAGATACGACAAACTTTAGAGTTTATGAGGTTGCTGGCGGAATTTACAGTCCACGATCTTCTTATTTCCATAAATCTATTGGTGGTTATAGTGCCGTTATGCCAAGACGCTTTAAGGAAGTTTATGAATACCTAATCGAACCAAGTATGGGCGATTTGGGAAGCATCATTGACCCAAAAACACTTTCTCTTTCTAAGAGCCTTCCTATTCTCAATACATTTAACATTAAATATTTGATTGTTGGTACAGAGAGTGGCGATATTCCAATTGTAAATCCATACCATAATGGTAATGTGTGGTTTGTAAATAAAATTGAGTCTGTTAATTCCGCCGATGAAGAACTAAAAGCTTTAGGCAAAATTGATACTAAAGAAATTGCCGTTAGACAAAAAGAGAAGGATGAAAAATCTTTAGAGATTTCGATGCCATTTGCTAAGGATAGTTTAGCAACAATAAAGTTGGATTTATATAAACCAAACCATTTGATATACACTTCAAACAATGCAAATAACGGTTATGTTGTCTTCTCCGAAATCTACTATAAAGACGGATGGAACGCAACTATCGATGGTAAAGAAAGTGATATCCAAAAAGTTGATTACACTTTAAGAGGAATGTTTATCCCAAAAGGCAAACACACTATTGAATTCAAATTTGAACCTCAAGTAGTAAAAACGGGTGGCACTATAGCTTTGATTAGTTCGATAGGTATGTTATTAGTAATTATTGGTGGTGTTTATGTTGATCAAAAGAAAAACAAACAAGCCTAAATGGAGGAACCCAAAAAACTATTAATCATTACCTATTACTGGCCTCCAGCTGGTGGCCCTGGTGTACAGCGTTGGTTAAAGTTTGTTAAGTACCTGCCCGACTATAATATTCAACCTATAGTCTATATTCCTGAGAATCCTACCTACCCTATTATTGATAACGGATTGGTAACTGAGGTTTCGGATAAAGTCATCATTCTTAAAAATAAGATAACCGAACCTTATGGATTAGCTTCCTTTTTTGGAAAAAATAAAACCAAAAAAATCAGCTCGGGTATTATTCCGAACCACAAGAAACAATCCTTATTAGAGAAAACTTTATTATGGATAAGGGGTAACATTTTCATACCTGACTCACGGGTTCTATGGGTAAAACCTTCTGTGAAATATCTGAAAAAATATATCGAAGAAAATAATATTGATACGATAGTGACTTCGGGGCCACCGCATAGCTTACACCTCATCGGATTAGCATTAAAAAAGGATTTAAATATAAAATGGCTTGCCGATTTCAGAGACCCATGGACAACCATTGGATATCACAAGGCGCTGAAGCTATCTTCATTTGCCAACAAAAAACACAAAGCTTTTGAGTCAACGGTGTTAAATTCTGCTGATACAATTATTGTAACTAGTAAAACTACTAAGACCGAATTTCAAGCCATCACTTCAAAGCCTATTGAGGTTATTACCAACGGCTATGATATAGAAAAAACAACAAAACAACCTTTAGATGAGAAGTTTACTTTGGCACATATAGGTTCATTTCTTTCGGAAAGAAATCCGTTGTTACTTTGGCAGGCTTTACATGAATTGGTTTCTGAAAATGCCAATTTCAAAAACGATTTTCGTTTAAAACTGATAGGCGCTACTAGTCAGGAAGTTTTAGATACTATTTCTGAATTCGGGCTGAATGATTATGTTCAAAATCTTGGTTATGTTTCGCATCAAGAGGCAGTTGAGCACCAACGCAAATCTCAGGTTTTATTACTAATAGAAATTGATTCAAAAGACACTAAGAGTATTATTCCTGGAAAGCTTTTTGAATACATGGTTTCCGAAAGGCCTATTGTGGCTATTGGCCCTGAAGGTTCTGACTTTGCCGAAATTATTACCGCAACAAACACTGGTGCTTTCTTTA
>CANJDA010000189.1 GCA_947472705.1 Flavobacteriaceae bacterium | reverse complement strand
CCTCAAACAGCAGACGAAAACGACGACAAAGTATTTATAAATAGCATCGTTCCATTGCCCGAAGGTAGTTTTGGATATATCAACTTGAAGCTATCAATGATTATTATCGGAGGAACTAAATTAAGCATCACAAATACGGCAGTAGATACTGGCGAAATATTGTTTTATTGGACCAACTTAGGCTTAACCGTTGGCGATACAATAGATATTGTTGAAGGTACAAACGCAGGAACATACACTATTGAGAGCTTTACTCCTTTCGCTATTGTTTTGGTGCCGATTGGCTTTACTCCTACCTTCTCAGGCGATGAAAAAATAAAAATCAAGCACTACTATACTAACATTCTTTGGCAGACTAAAACAAACGAAGGGTTTGATTTAATAGAAGGAATTGAAAACCCTAACGAGTATCCGAATATTGACTATTCCATTAAAAGAAACCTATCTAATTGGTTTGGTTATTTAAGTTCGGCTTGCCTTAGACATGTTGATGGCGTAATCAAAAACCTTTATTTCAAAAACAACACAACCTTATCATCACAACAGACTGGGAAACCATTATTGAAAGAGAAAGGAACGGTAATTGTTCTTGATATGGATAGTGCCTTGTTAAGTGATAAAATAGTTGAGTTAGAAGTGTATGCGTCGTACACCAACATTGTAAATCTACTAGAAGCCTACAAAAACAATAAAGGCTTCATTCGTTGTTATGACCTAAAAGGCAAAGTGATAAAAGGCTTTGCTACTTTATCGGACTACACATGGAAGTCGGAGTCTTTACGATTGACTTTGGAGCAAAAATATGAGCCTGAAACGGTTGTTTTGATTTATGCTGACGGAGTGCTCACGGTTAATGATACGGCTTACGAATTAAACGGCAATTTAGATTGGTGGAAATTATCGGGGGAATATTTCGAGTGTTACGATAGCCAAGATAAACCGCTTTGCAACATAAGACACTATTCAAAAGTAAGCCTAAATGGTGTTGTGTACGATAGCGCAGAGGAATTGGCAGGAGCATTGGTTGCTTTGTAAAATTCTCTATATTAATTCAGTTTAAATTAAAATAATTGATACTTTTGTGAATATCAAACGACAAAAAACGATTACGGGCATCATGGTATAGATAGTAGTTTCTTAAAGTTATACAAAAACGACTTCAACAAAGCATTGATGAATGACAACATCGATGCCTACCTTACACGCTACAGTGGGTTCGTTCAGATGCTGCCCAATGAAACTTTCCTTCAAATTACAAATTGCGACACTGACATAGCCTTTGGAGGTAATATCCAAGTTGAGCTTATTGATTCATGTCAAAATGTAGTCAAAACATTAGAGGTAAACGAAAACTTCTTTTTAAATGAGTTCACCGATATTCGTGGCATTAAGCAAATTGCTTATGAATTTGGGAATATTGGCCAAGACTTTGAAGGTGAATTGATATTCTTAAAGCTAACGCACACCGTTTCGGATGATGTTTGGTATTCCGCTGGGTTCTTACTTACCTACGCTTTAGCCAAAGAAACAACTCGTTTCAAGTACAAAAACCTCAACTATTTTAGAGGTATATCATACGACAATCAAAATTTCTTTCAAACAATACGTCTTACTTGTTTCAAAAATGATGTAGACTCTAGTATTGAAGATGAGGAATACACACAAATGTCCGGTGCGGTTATTTCTTTGCGCCCGATCATAACTCCGATAAACAAGTATTTATTCTACACGCTTGATTTCTTCACATACAATCGTCTTGTAACGCTTTTAATGCATGACATTATATACATAGAAGATTATAAGATTTCAAACAAACCAAAGCCAACGAAAGGCGATAGAATTGAAGATACAAACATATTTGAATGCACTTTTGAAGCTAACCCTACGGAAGATTATAGTAGTTTGAAGTATCAAATTTATCAACCGCTTGAGGTAATAGATAGAACGCCAATCAATTTAAGTGTTCTGACAACTACCGATGGATTATATCTTTTGGAATTTAATAAACCTATAGGTTTAGTTTCGGGGATTACTGCTAAATTATACAAGGATGGTGATTTAGTTTCTACAATTACTCCAACTATAGCAGACACGAATGTTTTATCGCTTGATTTCAGTGCATACGAATTCTCAAATGGGAACTATTCGATAGTGGTTGATGAAGCAAAAGTGTACAGCTCAAGCACTTTAATACCTGAATTTTGGGATGGCTACCTATTTGGAGATTGGACTTTTACCGTTGATAATTCAGAAATCACAATAACAAGCGTTACTGATTTAGGAGGAAGCAACTATGAAATCAACTTCACATCAAACTTTAGTTTTATAAGCTTGTTTAGTCAGGTAATGACGGACGAGTTAGGTCATTGGTCTACTTCGGTTTTATTTTCGGGAGTTTCTTCACCACAAACAAGAAACGTAAGCCTATCGGGTACAAATAGAAAGATAAGAATATTTGCGGTCAACCCAGCGAATAGTTTAACTGTATTTAGTAACGAATTTAACTTTTAACAAATGGCTAATACACTAAAAATAATCAAAGAAGGAATGAATAAATTTTGGCACATCCATAATGGAATGACTGCTGCTAAATTCATTTTATCTGACTTCACAGCAACATTGGACGGCCATAAATTCAATATAGTTCAGAACGATGGTGCGGTGAGGTTTACCTATTTGGTAGAAAACATCACCATAAAAGACAACACAGGAGCAGGAACTGATGAGAATTATGTTAGCCCATTGATATTTTGGAATAGGCTTATCGCACTTCAATATACTCCTTTCTTTAATGTATCGGCTGTTGGGATTTCAAGCGACGAGTATGATGCTATTCATGGAGCAAATACTCCAAGCGCAATCAATCCATTTGCTACGGTGAATGATTTGATAGGTGGAGCAACAATTCCTTATGCAACATTTCAATTTGTGAGAAAAGGGTTTGGCAATTCGGGTTCGCCTGGAGAAGCAGGAGACATTTACCAAGGTTGGGTTAGTGAAGGAGTTTATTGTCCGATTGCTATTTATGATGGTTCGGGCGATTTAGACAATTCTGCGAGTTTTAATATAGTAACCACACAAGAATTTTAATAATATGAAAAAGCAATTTTTAGTAATTTTAATGTTGGCGTTTACCTTGTCAACATTTGGCCAAACGGGTACAACTACTGCGGGTAAATTTAAAATGACAATTCCTGATGCTGCTACTGCTACCGATAGCGTTTGCACATGGGATGGATATTCTAAATTAATACGATACACTCCGAAAAGCAAGTTGATTGATGTTTTTGAGTATGCAAATTTGGCGGGATTTCCATCTACGGGGGTTAAGTCAAAAATCTACACCGCTAAAGATACAAACAAGATTTACCGTTGGACTGGTTCTGCTTATGTTGAATTGAGTACCGGAGGTAGTGGTTCTACTCCAAGTTTAGACGCAGTAACTGATGTAGGGAGTAATACTCCGAATCATATTATAGTAGGCGATTTAGTTGCATCTGAATATGAAGATGCTTTTTTACAAGGCGTAAAAATAGGTCACAATGGAGTCACTGTAAAAACTGAGAGTTTTGTTGGAGCAGGTGCTGCTACTATAAAGACTACTTATGTATCTGCTGATAGAGTATTGGAAATTCCAGATGAGGATGGTTTTTTAGCAACTGCGGTAAATGTATCAACTGCCCAAGCTAACGCAGAGTCTTATGCTGATGGATTAATTGCAGCGTTAGATATACCTGCAACTATTTCAGACCTTACAGCAGGAGCAACTTATACATCAGGACTAGCTAAAACAACTGATGCCACAGGCAGTATATTGATTGGTGATTGGAATGGTGATGTAAATGGAACTACACTTGAAGTGAATGATACTTCTAAAACTATTGGTATAGTTGGCCAAATAAATCAGCACTATGGGAATTATGCTGATGATACGGTTGATTCTTCCAGCTTTGCTATTGGTCCATATACCATGACTTATACTGGTAAAAGTGGAACTAGTGTAGATAACTTTGGAACATCTATAT
>CANJDA010000188.1 GCA_947472705.1 Flavobacteriaceae bacterium | reverse complement strand
TAAAACAATACGTAATATTTCATAATTGAATTACTAAATTGTTGTCAAAATTAACAAAAATTACTGGGAAATAATAATCTCATAAATGAAAAATAAAACTAATCTTAACGTGTATGGTTTGAAGTTTGTCCCAACTGAGTTTTGCATTACTTAAAACAAGCAAATTGATGAATTATGATAATTAATGCTAACTTTACCTAAGAAGTGAAAAACTTCAGAGCTTATGTACGAGTTATAAATACGAAATGAAATGTTTAAACATCAAGGCAAAACAAGAACATTAAGCCATAACCTGCAAATTGCATCTTTATTATCTTTCGTTGCTGGCATTGTTAATGTAGCCGGATTTCTTGCCGTTCAAAAACTAACCACTAATGTAACCGGGCACTTTGCATTCTTTGTTGATGAAGTACTTAAGCTCAACTTTTGGAACGGATTTGTTTACTTTTTATATATCTTTTTCTTCTTCCTAGGATCGTTTGTGTCAAGCTATTTAGTAGAGCTGATTTCGCAGAAAACAGAGCGGAACATTTATATTTTACCTACCTCAATTGAAATCTTAATTTTATTGGCTATAGGAGTGTTTGGCAGTGCTATACAATTTGAAAATCCGAACATCATTGCTTGTAGTTTATTGTTTGCAATGGGGTTACAGAATTCGTTAGTGACCAAAATATCAAATGCTACTGTAAGAACAACCCACCTGACAGGGCTATTTACCGATTTGGGCATTGAATTATCGCAATTGTTTTTCTATACAGAAACTGAAAAGAAAAAAAAGTTATATTCCTCCATTAAATTGCGATTGACTATCATAAGTTTCTTTTTTATTGGTGGTATACTAGGAGGTTTGCTTTATACAAAAATTGAATTAAAAGTGTTGTATATTGCTGGAGTTACATTGTTACTAGGTTTAATTTATGACTACCTTAAACTTAAAATAATTAGGTTGAACCGAAAACTCAACCATTAAAAACTACAAGTTATAAAAGAAATGGAGAAACCTACTTTTAGAGAAGCTTTGAAATTTTGGACCAAACTTGGATTCATAAGTTTTGGAGGCCCTGCAGGTCAAATAGCCATTATGCACGAGTATATGGTAACCAAAAAAAAGTGGATCAGCGATAGCAAATTTCTACATGCGCTAAACTACTGTATGGTATTACCTGGCCCCGAAGCACAACAGTTGGCAACTTATATAGGCTGGATGCTTCACGGTTCTTGGGGTGGACTTGCCGCTGGAGTATTGTTTGTGTTACCTTCAATGTTGATTCTACTTGGATTAAGTGCTGTCTATGTTACCTTTGGGAACCTCCCATGGATTTATGCTCTCTTTAATGGATTAAAGCCCGCAGTGATTGCTATAGTGATACTGGCTCTAATTAAAATAAGTAAAAAGTCGTTATTAAGTCCGTTTCATTATTTTGTTGCTGGTGCTGCCTTTGTTTGTATTTTCTTTTATAATATAGCGTTTCCATTAATTATAGTTGGTGCCATTGTCATAGCGGCCCTAACCCGACAGTTTTTTCCAAGCTTCTTTGCTAAATCAAGTAACCAGAAGGCGGAAAATGAAACGGATGAAAAAGATTTTTACATTAACAAAAATACGGTGATGCCCAACATTGAATTCAAACCTTTGCGTTTTTGGAAACAAATAGGTATTGGTGTTTTCTTATGGATTGTTCCTCTAGTTGCCTTTTACTTTTTGACTGATGACTTTGCATTTTGGAAAAAGCTTTCTATTTTCTTTACGCAAGCTGCTTTGGTAACGTTTGGTGGTGCCTATGCCGTGTTGCCCTATGTGGCGCAAGTGAGTGTGGCTAAATTTCATTGGCTAACCAATGCCCAAATGCTTGATGGACTGGCGCTTGGCGAAACCACCCCTGGCCCACTAATTATGGTACTTGTTTTTGTAGGGTTTATGGCTGGGCATAATCATTTTGGCCATTCGTTACCTATGGGAGCTTTGGGGCTTGTGACTACTACTTTTTATACTTTTCTGCCTTGCTTTCTTTTCATTTTTATGGGAGCTCCTATTATTGAACGCACACAGGAAAACAAAAACGTAAAAGAAATACTGGCCTTAGTAACCGCAGCGGTTGTGGGTGTGGTGCTCAACTTGACAATTTACCTAGGCAAAGCAGTCATTTTCCCAACAAGTATTACGTTTGATAGCCTTAACTATATTTCATTGGGTTGGATAGTAATTTCCTTTATAGCCTTGTATCGCTTTAAAGTGAATATGATTACTTGGATTGGAGTGAGTGCTGTTTTTGGGTTGGTTTGTTATTTAGTGGGTATTTAGTCTTCTCGATACATCCCGACAAGTCGGGACACAAGAAGTGACGAAATATAGGTAAAGGAAGGGAACATAAATAGATTTTTTTTCATAAATAATACTAACATTTCATATTGTAATTACTACTATAAAAAAATAACCATTATAGCACCTTTTAATGATCAATTGATGCTTATACTTGGTCTAATGCTTTCCGTTTGATGGAACCTATTTCTTTAAAGTAAGTTGGTGTTAACCCCGTTATTTTTTTGAATTGGGTAGAAAGATGTGCTACGCTGCTGTATTCTAATTGAAAGGCGATTTGAGATAAGGTGAGTTGGTAATAAATAAGGAGCTCTTTGGCTTTTTCAATACGTTGCTCAATAAAGTAGTTTTCGATGGTTCTGCCCTCTACTGCCGAAAACAAACTGCTTAAATAAGTATATTCATGGTGTAACTTATCGGATAAAAAATTGGAAAGTTTGATTCTACTGCCTTCACTCTCACCTTCATTTCGGGCTCTTTTGATGACTAATTGTTTGATTTTTTCAACTAGACCACTAGAGTGATTGTCAATTAATTCAAACCCAACTTTGTTAAGCTTTTCTTTTAAAATTGATTTTTGTACATCGGTCAAAACCTCCACTAAATGAATTTCGCCAAAGACTACTTTGTGAAAAGGAATCGTTGCAGTATGCAAAATTGTTTCGACCGCAGACACACAGCGTTGGCAGACCATGTTTTTGACTAAAAGGGTTGTTGTATTCATATGGTAAAGTTAGAGAAATCCATTTAAAATAGGTGTTCTTTTATCTATACAAAAAAGCCGCTTTTTCAAGAACGGCTTACTTTTGTTATACATTGATTACTGTTTGTCACAAGAATCACAAGTACAATTTGGTCCACAATTACAGTCAACACAAGTGCAATTTGGATTGCTACATTTATTGTTAGTGTTTGTTGTTTTTGGTGCACATTGGCACGATGATTTAGCTGTTTCCATAATGATATTTTTTTATTGTTATTTATAGTACAAAGGTATAGTGGTGTGCCAGCGCTTCTATTATAGAACTTTGGGAACGCATTATATAATTTTGGGTTGTTGCAAATGCACCTAAAATTATACCTGTTTAAAATAGATATCACCTTCCAATGTAATTCCAATAGAGCTGAATCACTTGAAGCTACTTTAATACAAAAGTTTGGAAACGTTTATTAAGTGTTTACCTTGAAATAATGTTCTAATACCGATGCCAAGCGAATGCCTGCATCTAACAATTGGCTTTTGATGATGGGATACACTTCTTCAATATAGCTATCGTCTACTTTATTGTTATTGACGGCATAAACATTTTTGAGGTAACCACGTGATTGCTTACCCCAAGCTACGATATCAATTTTCTTAACACCTTCTAACTCTTCAGAAGTGTATTTTTTGCTGTTTAATACATCCGGCATAGAGGTGCCTTTAAATTCAATGATGCCCGAATCCCAAGTGGCGTGTAGGTTAGAATTATTGGCCCCCATAAAATTTAATTGTATAGTATTTCCTCCTTTGTCTGAGGGATAACCTACGTGAAGTGGTTGGTGTAAATCGCCAATGAGATGGAATAAAAACAATATATGTCTTTTGATTTCGTCATGCGATAGGGTTTCTTTATGGTCTAAGTCTTTTAGTGTGCTATTCAGTACGGTCATGATATTATCCCCAGAAGGCATTTCTTTAGCCCCTTTTTCCAAATCGAGATAATGATAGGGTTTCATATAATCATTGGCATGGTCGCTTTTAATAGCATCCATCCAGTT
>CANJDA010000187.1 GCA_947472705.1 Flavobacteriaceae bacterium | reverse complement strand
AGCAATCGGCACCATTCGGAGCTACCTCAGTAATTATTCTTGCCGCCATGGGAGGGGTTTGGGTTCCCGTTTTTGCTATGCCAAAAATGATGCAAATTATTGCCCAACTTTCCCCTATGAACTGGGGTTTAAATGCATTTTATGATGTACTATTGCGTAACGCTACAGTTTTAGACATATTACCAGAAATAAGTTTATTATTTTTGTTTTTTATAATTACAACATCCATTGCACTATTGTATGATAAGAAGAAAAGAGCAGTATAAAGAAGCAGAAGAATTAACCGTTTCTCATCAAATAAGAATAAGATTTAACGAAACTGACCCTTTGGGAATTGTGTGGCATGGTCATTATATTTCCTATTTTGAAGATGGGCGAGAAGCTTTCGGTCGTCATCACGGGATATCATACTTAGATGTATTTGATAGTGGCTTTACAACACCAATTGTCAAATCAACTTGTGAACATAAATTGTCTTTGCGTTACGGCGATATAGCTCGTATAGAGACTACTATGGTAGATACTCCTGCTGCTAAAATGATTTATCGTTATGTAATTTATGATGCCAATAATGAAATTGCTTGTACCGGAGAAACCATTCAAGTTTTTTTAGATAAAAACGGAGAATTAATGCTTACAAATCCTCCTTTTTACGAAGTGTGGAAACGTAAAGTTGGTTTAAAATTATAACATGACCAAAGAAGTGTATATTACCGAAACCAATTGCATTACGCCACTTGGATTTGATGTTGCTACCAATGTTAATAACATTAGTAGTGGTGTTTCGGGTATTCAATTGCACGATAACGGCATGATGGATAAACCTTTTTATGCTGCTATTATAAATGAAGTAAAGCTAAATGATGCTTTCGCCAAAATATCATCTTCACAAAATTACACCCGACTAGAAAAAATGATGATTCTAGCTATGCAACCTATTGTTGAGAAAGCTAAATTGGATTTGAATGAAAAAACTGGGTTTATACTCTCAACAACCAAAGGAAATGTAACTGCTTTAGCAAATAGCACTCAAGAAAATTTTGAAAAGGCTCATTTGCATCATTTAGCAAAAAGAGTAGCTACCTTTTTTGGTTTCAAAGCTGAGCCTATAGTTGTTTCAAATGCTTGTGTTTCGGGTGTTTTAGCAGTTTCTATTGCTAAACGATTAATTCAAAGTGATTTGTATGATAATGTGTTTGTAGTGGCAGGCGATGAAGTTTCCGAATTTGTTTTGTCTGGATTCAATTCCTTTCAAGCGATGAGCGATTTGCCATGCAAACCTTATTCTAATAATAGAACTGGTGTTTCTTTAGGCGAAGCAACAGCTGCAGTATTAGTAACTTCTGATAATAAAAATGCAAAAGTGAAAATCGTAGGAGATGGTTCTATAAACGATGCCAACCATATTTCTGGACCTTCAAGAACTGGGGAGGGTTTGTTTAGAAGTATTGAAAGTGCCATGAAAGAAGCCAATGTAAAAGCAACACAAATCGATTATATTTCGGCTCATGGTACAGCTACACCATTTAATGACGAAATGGAAGCTATTGCTTTCAATAGATTAGAATTGCAAAATGTTTCAATGAATAGTTTAAAGGGGTTCTATGGTCATACTTTAGGTGCTTCTGGATTATTGGAAACTGTTATTGGAATCGAATCGGTTTTGCAAAATAAATTATATAAATCATTAGGATCTGATGAATTGGGTGTAAGTCAAAATATAGCCATCATTACAGAAAATGAAGAAAAGGAGATTCACTATTTCCTAAAAACAGCATCAGGCTTTGGAGGATGTAACACCGCTGTTTTATTTGAAAAAGCTAACTAATGTCAGAAAACAAAACTTACATACAATCCTATTGTACTATTCGAAATAATGAAATTGTTTTGAATGGCGATACGTTTTTAAAAACAGAATCCAATTTGTTTTCCGATTTTTCAAAGTTGTCTTATCAAACTTTAGAATTGAGTTACCCCAAATTTTTTAAGATGGATAATTTAAGTAAATTGGCTTTTTTAGGAGCCGAGTTACTTTTAAAAACTGAAAATAATACAACTAAAGAAAATAATATTGCACTTGTTTTTGCTAATAAATCCTCTAGTTTGGATACTGATGTGAAATACCAAGAATCAATTTCAGATAAAGAAAATTATTTTCCGAGCCCAGCCGTTTTTGTTTATACTTTGCCTAATATTTGTTTAGGAGAAATTAGTATTAAACATCAATTGAAAAGCGAAAATTGTTTCTTTATCTTTGAAGCCTTTAATTCGGCATTCATGACACAATATGCCCAGCTACTTTTGCAAACAAAAAAAGCAGACAAAGTGCTTTGCGGGTGGGTAGAATGTTTTGATAACGAATATGAAGCATTTCTTTATTTAGTAGGGAATGAAGGAACAATAGAACATGAAAAATTAATAATAGATAAATTATATAACAAATAATTATGGAAGCCTTAAAACAAGAATTAAAAGAAAAAATCATAGAAGTTTTAAACCTAGAAGATATCAGTGTAGCTGATGTAAATGATGATGATGCCTTATTTGGCGATGGATTAGGATTAGATTCAATTGATGCATTGGAACTAATCGTAATGCTTGACAAGGATTACGGTATTAAATTAGTTGATCCAAAAGAAGGTAAAAACATTTTCACTTCTATCAATACTATGGCAGCTTATATTGTTGCCAATAGAACAAAGTAATTTATTGGCTAAAAGCTAATTTGTATTACAATAAATAAAATTAAAACCACTATCATTATCATATGAAAGGAGTTGCAATCACGGGTATGGGAATAATTTCTGCAATCGGTAATTCGGTTGAAGAAAACTATGTTTCTTTAGTAAATAACAAAATGGGTATTTCTGAAATTGAAAACATTTCGACTATACATGCAGCGGTTATAAAAGTGGGAGAAATTAAAAAAAGTAACCAGGTACTGGCCAAAGAACTCCACCTTACTGAAGATAATAATTTTTCAAGAACAGCCATGTTAGGAGCAATAGCTGCCAAGCAAGCTATTCAGAATGCTGGGATTACTTCAATTAATGAATACAAAACAGGATTGATTTCGGCTACCAGTGTTGGCGGAATGGACATGACCGAAAGGTATTATTATGATTATTTTGAAAAACCTGAAACGGTTAAATACATAAGTTGTCATGATGGTGGTGATATTTCTAATAAAATTGCCGATGAATTAGGTTTAATAGGGATGGTAACAACCATAAGCACCGCTTGTTCCTCTGCTGCCAATGCCATAATGTTTGGAGCAAGATTGATACAATCGGGAAAATTAGACCGAGTTATTGTTGGCGGAACTGATGCGTTATCAAAATTTACCATTAACGGATTTAAAACCTTAATGATTTTATCGGATGGCTATAACAAACCCTTTGATAACGAAAGAAAAGGATTGAATCTTGGAGAAGCGGCAGCCTATTTAGTCTTAGAATCGGATGCTATAGTAGCCAAAGAAAACAAAAAAGTATTGGCACGAGTAACAGGATATGGAAACGCCAATGATGCTTTTCATCAAACGGCCTCTTCCGAAAACGGTGATGGAGCATTCTTAGCTATGGAAAAAGCCTTTCAAGTGGCAAATTTAAAACCAGAACAAATTGATTACATCAATGTTCATGGAACTGCAACACCAAACAATGATTTGTCGGAAGGTAGAGCCATCGTTAGAGTTTTTGGAGAAAAGAACATTCCAGATTTTAGCTCAACTAAGCCATTTACTGGTCATACTTTAGCAGCAGCAGCAGCTATTGAAGCAGTGTATAGCGTTTTAGCCATTCAGCATAATGTTGTATTTCCTAATTTGAATTTTAAAACACCAATGGAAGAATTTAATATGATTCCGCAAACGAAACTTATCCACAAAAACATTGATCATGTTTTGTCAAATTCATTTGGTTTTGGAGGCAATTGTTCTACTTTAATTTTTTCAAGAAACTAATGAGAAAGGTATATATAAATGGTCTTGGTAGTATCTCGGCTCAAAAAACATTTGATACTAATTTTTTAGAAGAAGCTGTTGTTAATGAAAATGACAATGTACTTTCGATAGAAGTTCCAATATATAAAGATTTT
>CANJDA010000186.1 GCA_947472705.1 Flavobacteriaceae bacterium | reverse complement strand
TGCAATGATTTTGATGTACCGCAGGATGTCAACATCAAAACTAAAATCCATACTATAGCACATTGAATTGGCTGCTGAACTTTACTATTAAGAAGATGCATTTTTTATTTTTTCGACTAAATATTCTTTACCCACAATTTCCGAACAGGTCACTACTGCTCCTATGGTTACTCCTAAAACACCGTGCATGTTAATGCTTTGTCCTGTTAAATATAAATTATCTAATTTGGTTTTTGGAGCAATAAAAGATTTCATTGGTTCGTTAGAATCCTTCACATAACCATACATATTTCCCTTATAACCACCAATATAATCACGATAAGAAAGTGGCGTTGATGTATGAATTGATTTTATGCAATCCCGAATCCCTGGGAATTTAATTTCTATTTCTTGCAGAAAACGTTCCGCTTTTCTAGTTTTAAATTCTTCGTAGGATTCCCCTCTGTCGTTTTTATCAGCTGTAGTGTTGAACGTATCTTCCCAAGCCTTTAATTCGTCAAAATGCATATAAGTTATAAACGTCATTCCATCTGCCCAATCCTCGTCTTTGCTCGAAGCATTCATAGAGGCCATATAAGCTTTTGGCCAATTTGTTTCATCATATTGATGAGCATGCCAAACACTATCGCCATTTTTAAAATGATAATAATTGTGATTGATGTATTTAAACGATTCAGGTTTAAAAACGATGTACAAACTAAAAGCCGAAAACACGCCTTCTAAACTATCAATTCTATTGAAAAAAGATTTTCTGAATTTATCTTGACCCACCATTCTTAAAGTGGTTTTTGGCTCAATATTAGAAACAAATAAATCTGCATGTACTTCTGAACCATCTTTCATTTTAGCTGATTTAACAGCATTTTCTATCACTTCAAATTTGATTACTTCTTTGTATTTGTATATTTCGCCACCGTATTTTTTAAGTTGTTTGATAAGTTGCTTTGTAATTTGACTTCCTCCGTTAATACAGCGCCATGAGCTTTGAATATAGGAGTTCACCGAAAGTGCATGCACATAAAAAGGCGATTTGTCTTCAACCCCTGCATATAAAAAATTGGATCCCGCTAGTACAGCTCTAAGCTTTGGGTTATCAGTAACTTCATCAATACATTTTTTGGCATTGATACTTAAAACTTCCATATCGTATTTTCCTTCCCAGTCAATATTGTATAGTGGAAATGAGTTACAGATGGTTTGCACTTTTTGGCAATAATCTTCAATAGCTTTTCTTTCTTCTGGGAAATAGTGAACCAATTCATTAATAAAATTATCATAGCCTTGAGCATGAGGAAATTCTTCATTGGTATCTTCAAACGAAATGATATCAAATCCATTCTCGTCCATTTTCTTAAGCTTTAGATCATCCATTATGCCTAAGTATTTAAAATAGCGATACAAATTTTGACCTTCACTTAATCCACCAATATAATGAATACCCGTATCAAAGATGGTTTTGTCTCTAACAAACGTTTGTAGATTACCTCCAAACTGATTGTTTTTTTCGAGTACACAAACGCTATATCCTTCTTTGGCAAGAATAATTGCAGAGACTAATCCTCCTAAACCACTTCCTATAACAACAACGTCGTAATGCTCTTTCATTATTTTTTTAGAATGATAAAATTATTGGTTCCATTTACTTGACTGAAACCACAATGTATTAATTTTTGCCTTATTTTTTTATTATTTACGACTATTATTGTCCCGTCAAATGCATCAATTTCATTAGTGAAATCAGGATTAGTAATCAAAATAGAATCATATTTTGTTAGCTCAATATCATCCCAATTATCAAAATAATGTATAGCTCTCTTTTTTAGAAAATGATTCGTTTTGGCGCAATTTCTTTTATTTTCATCGCCAATATAAGAATCAATTCTTCGTTGTGATTCATATAATGTCAAAAGTACATCTAATTGACCATAATCATCTGCAATATGAAGAATTTTAGCTTTATCACCAAGGCTTTTGCTTAATTCATAATACAAAACATTTTTTTGCTTAAAGTCATCTTTAACATTTTGAACTATCCAATTTTCTTTATAAGCAAAACTATTCAAAATGGTTCGTTTAAAATAATTGGCATCTTCCTTTTCATGACGAAGTTGGTTGTATTTTAATCTGAAGAAATTATTGATTTTCTTGGTTCTTTCTGTATAATTTTGACCAAAAGAATTGTCATTAGGTTTTATTCTATCCAAGATTTCCACCGTTGTTGACGAACCATACAGCATGAAATCTCCTTTAGGAGAAGCTTGTGAATACCCATGAATAAGTATCGGAATAATATCTAAATTAAATTCTTCTGCCAAATAAAAGGCGCCTTTATGGAATCGCTTAACCGAATTATCTACCGACCTAGTTCCTTCAGGAAAAACCATCAATGAAAACCCTTGGTTCACTTTTTCTCTTAAATGTTCAATGCCATTGTCAATTCCGTTTGATACAGGATAAAAGCCTGCCAAGCGTACTCCTCTTCCAAATATAGGAGAATTGTATACCCAATCACTTACTAAAAAGACAATGTTTGGGCTCAACATACCAATGGCAATAATATCTAAAAAAGAAGTATGATTGGCTATGATTACCGCTGGTTTTTTAAAATCTTCCTTTTGCTCATTTATTATTTTTCTTTTCGTAGAAGGATACGTCAGCAATACCGAATGCATAAATTTAGACATCACATAATGAAAGAGATGCAATTTCTTCTGCTTAGGCATTGGGAAAATTTTAATGAATAAAGCTCCTAAAAGGGACAATAAGAATCCTCCCAAACCATAATAAGTAAAGGACAAAACCGAATGTATAAAACGTTTGATTTCGAATGGAGCATTTCCTTTTTTAATATTAAAATAAACAAAGAAATTAAAGACCAAAGGCTGGATAATAAACGTTATAAGCAATGCAGAAAAAATGCCGATTATAGCAATCAAAGCAATGGAATATAAGGCAGGATGCTTTGCAAAAATTAAAACTCCAATTCCCAAAATTGTTGTAGCAACTGATAGCATTATTGAGGTTCTATAGGTAGGCAATTCTATCTTACCATAGGTATGCTCCTTTTGCAAAGCGGTAGTCATAAATATGCTGTAATCCACTCCTATACCAAAAATCAAAGTGCAAACTATAATATTGATTACATTAAACTGAAGTCCAAAAATACCCATTAAACCTGTTGTAAAAACCCAACTAATCATAATTGGAATGATACTAACTATAACTAATTCAATTCTTCTAAAAGCCAATAAAAGAATAATGAATATGGCAATAAAGGAATAGTTTATTAGCTTTTCAAAACTATTTTTTAAAATTCCAAGGAAGGTTTCGTTGGTTTGTTGGCGGTCTATTACAACAAGATTAGGCTGTTTTTTTATAGCAATAACAAAATCGTTACGCTTTTCTTTACTTACTTTAACTAAAGTTGAAATGGTAAAAAATCCATTCTTTTCTGAGGCAAATTCATCGATAAAAAATGCTTTTATTTTCTTATAATCGGCTATAGAAATGGTATTGAATTTTGCATCCAAATGATTATAAAACTCTTCAAAAGTGGTGGCTTTAAATCCAAATTTATTCCCATTGACTAAAAGACTATACTTTAGGGATTGCTTTTTAGAATTGTCCCAAAAAGAGTTCCACTCCTCAATTTTTTTAGTTTGCATTTCTTTCGAAAATACTATCCCGCCTATCGAACTAAAATTGACAATTTGCAAAGCGCTTTTTTCTTCTTTTAAATCATTAAAGAGTAAATTGTTATTACGCAATACCGTTTCATAATCACTGCCATACGATGCCAAATAAATTGACTTTGTATCACCATCTGTAATATTTTCAAGCTCTTTTTCGGCTTGCTTTAAATCAGGAGAAATAAAATTAAGTGCTGCTAAGTCATTATTGAAAGTTACTTTTGAATAGGTAAAAAGGCAAACTATCAATAAAATAACGGAGGATATTACTAAATATTTATTTTTATGAAAGGAATAAGATGCCAGTTTATCAATGATGTTTTTGTTTTTAGTATAATCCGTCGGTTTATCAATCGTGCTTTTTTCTTTAATTCTATATAGCAATGGAATTAAAACTAATGAAAAAACAGTAGTGGCTACTACACTG
>CANJDA010000185.1 GCA_947472705.1 Flavobacteriaceae bacterium | reverse complement strand
TCGAGCTACAAATACTATCGTTATAATTTGAAAGAGTAATAACGCTAAAGGATGTTTTAAGTTGTGAAAAAGAGAGGATAAAAATTGCATCCATTGACTGTCATTGGAAGAAGGTGAAATTATTTTTCTGCCTACTTCTAATAATTTTCCTTGTTCTACTATCCAGTATATCAAGGCGGTAAAACCACCTGTTACGACTAAATAAAATAATGTATTCTTTAAATTTCTCATTCAAAAAATTATGACGTTCTTTCTACAAAGATGCTAAAAAGCAATGTATTTTTTAGATTTTTTTTAGCTGTTAACAATTATTTAATTCTGGTCTTTAATAACATGTTAAATTAAATAAAACTTTTGCAAAATATTCCTTGATTATATAGGTTTTAATTACCTTTGCAACCGTTTAAAATTAAGCATGAAAAAGAAATTAACTACTGGATTTTGGGAATTTATCGCCGGAATTATTCTAAGAAACAGAATAGTCATTAGCGTTGGAATTGTCCTTTTAACTATTTTCTTGGCTATGCAGTGGAAAAATGTTGGCATGACCTACAATGAGGCCAACTTATTACCTAAAAATCATAAAGCAAATAAAGATTACACCCAATTTCTGAACACTTTTGGTGAAGAGGGAAACCTTATAGTTATTGGGGTCAAAGACAATAAATTTTTCACTCCAAAAGCCTATAAAGCCTGGAACGAGTTGATGACCAATTTAAAATCTCACAAAGAGGTTGAATTGGTAGTTTCTCTGAATGATTTAAAAAAATTACAAAAAAACGATACGCTTGAACGATTTGAATTAGTTCCGCTAATTGACCAAAAAAAAAACCTTAGACCCTGCATATTTAGCTGAAATAAAAAGACAACTTTTTAATGATCTACCGTTTTACGAAGGTTTATTATTCAATAAAAAATCGGGCAGCATTCGTTCTGCAATTTATATCAATAAGAAAGTTGTTAATTCACCTATTCGGAAAAAATTTATTATAAATGTTCTGGTACCCGAAGTCGAAAAATTTGAAAAAAATACTGGGATTGATTTGAAAGTTTCGGGTATGCCCTATATCCGAACCATCAACACCGAAAACATGAAAGGTGAAATTGGTTTGTTTATTGGCGCAGCATTATTCATTACATCACTAATTTTCTTTTTGTTTTTCCGTTCACATCGAGCTACTTTTATTTCGATTTGTATCTTGATTGTTGGTGTAATGTGGTCCTTTGGCACACTTGGTTTATTTCATTACAAAATCACAATACTAACAGCAATTATTCCGCCTTTGATCATCGTAATCGGAATTACAAATTGCATTTTCCTTATTAATAAATACCAACAGCAGATCAAGACACATCGCAATCAAGCGAAAGCGTTACAACGCGTGATTTCAAAAATTGGGGTCTCTACCTTGATGACCAACTTGACTACTGCAATAGGTTTTGCCACGTTTATGATTACTGGAAATGATTTGCTTTATGAGTTTGGATTGGTAACTTCTATAAACGTAATAACCGTTTATCTTTTGACATTAATGGTGGTTCCGATTGTGTACAGTTTTATGCCATTACCCAAAGAAAAACACTTAAATCATTTAAGCAGAAACTACCTTTCATCTATATTAAATTGGGTGGAAAGACATGTTAAATTTAAACGAAATTTGATATACAGCATCTACGGATTGTTACTTATTTTTAGTGTTATTGGGGTTTTTCAAATGAAAGTTTCCGGAAGTTTGATTGGCGAAATGCCAAAAAGCGCTTCTTTTTTTAAAGACATTGTTTTCTTCGAAAAGGAATTTAACGGTGTGATGCCTTTGGAAATTATGATTGACACCAAACGCAAAAAAGGTGTAATGAAAGCTTCAACCTTGCGAAAAATGGATGAATTGCAAAACACGATTGACAGCATTCCAGAACTTTCAAAGCCCGTTTCAATCGTAAATTTGGTGAAATATTCGAAGCAGGCTTTCTATAACGGAAATCCTGAATATTATGATTTGCCAAATTCACAAGAACAAGCTTTTATTTTGTCCTATGCCAAAAATGCCACCAAAGGTTCTAAAGAAAATTTAATGAAAAGCTACGTTGATTCAACTGGACGTTATGCCCGTATTACAACGTTTATGAAAGATATTGGGACCGAAGAAATGGCAAAAATTGAAAAGAAACTGCATGCCAAAATCGATAAAATTTTTCCAAGCGACAGATATGAAGTTACTTTAACTGGTAAAGCTTTGGTTTTCCAAAAAGGAACAACATATTTGGTTGGAAACCTTGTCGAATCCTTGATATTCGCCATATTGTTGATTGCATTATTGATGGCCTATATGTTCCGTTCCTGGAAAATGATTTTTGCATCGGTAACGACAAACATACTGCCGCTTTGCATCACTTCAGGATTGATGGGTTATTTTGGCATTCCATTAAAACCTTCAACTATTTTGGTTTTTAGTATTGCCTTCGGAATATCTGTTGACAATGCCATACAGTTTATGGCCAAATACCGTCATGACTTAATTCAGAATGGTGGAAAAATCGAAAAAGCTGTGGTTAGCGCTTTACATGAAACCGGGGTTAGTACCTTCTATACTTCGGTGGTTTTGATATTTGGTTTTGCTATTTTTACACTGTCAAGTTTTGGCGGAACGATTGCGCTAGGCGGATTGATTTCGGTAACCTTAACCTTTGCCATGTTTGCTAATTTAGTTGTGCTTCCTGCATTGGTTTTAACAACAGAAAAATGGGGTGGCAAAAAGAAACTGACCAAAAAAGAGCTTATTGAAGAACAGCCCATTATCAATATTTATCGCGATAACAATGAAGAAAATATTGATGAAATTACAGAAGAAGAATAATTTATATTTGCAAAAAATACTTTTATAATGAAACATACGAAAGTTAAAAGCTTACTAAACAGTGAAACAACGATTTCTGAGGTAAATGCAAAAGGTTGGGTAAGAACTTTTAGAAACAATCAGTTTATTGCGTTGAACGATGGTTCGACCATTAATAATATTCAATGTGTCGTTGATTTTGAAAACACACCTGAAGAAACCTTAAAAAGAATTACTACTGGAGCTGCAGTTTCAGTAACTGGCGCTTTGGTTGAAAGCATGGGTGCTGGTCAGAAATATGAAATTCAAGTTTCTAAACTAGAAATTTTGGGTGATTCTGATGCGGAGAAATTTCCAATGCAACCCAAGAAACATTCGTTAGAGTTTTTGCGTGAAAATGCACACTTAAGAGTTAGAACTAATGCTTTCGGAGCCATTATGAGAGTGCGTTCGGTTTTGGCATTTGCAGTGCATCAGTATTTTCAAGATAAAGGTTTTGTGTATGTAAATACACCAGTAATTACGGGCGCCGATGCTGAAGGTGCAGGCGAAATGTTTCAAGTGACTTCTTTGCCTTTAGATAATTTACCTAAAAATGAAGAAGGAAACATCGATTACAAAAAAGATTTCTTCGGAAAACATACAAACCTTACCGTTTCTGGTCAGTTAGAAGCTGAAACTTTTGCTATGGCGCTAGGTCAGGTATACACTTTCGGACCAACATTTAGAGCCGAGAATTCAAACACTTCGCGTCACTTGGCCGAATTTTGGATGATTGAACCTGAAGTAGCTTTCAATGATTTGAATGACAATATGGATTTGGCGGAAGATTTTATCCAATACGTAATTAAATATACAATGGATAAATGTCTGGATGATTTGAAATTCTTGGAAACTCGTTTAGCTGATGAAGAAAAACAAAAACCACAGGCCGAAAGAAGTGAAATGTCTTTATTGGAAAAATTAAACTTCGTTTTGTCAACCAATTTCAAACGTGTTTCTTATACCGAAGCTATTGACATTTTAAGAGACTCTGCTCCAAATAAAAAGAAAAAATTCAGCTATATCATCAACGAATGGGGTGCCGATTTACAAAGTGAACACGAACGTTATTTGGTTGAAAAACACTTTAAATGTCCGGTAATTTTGTTTGATTATCCAGCCAACATCAAAGCGTTTTATATGCGTTTGAACGAAGACGGAAAAACAGTTCGTGCTATGGATATACTTTTCCCTGGCATTGGAGAAATTGTTGGAGGTTCACAAAGAGAAGAACGTTATG
>CANJDA010000184.1 GCA_947472705.1 Flavobacteriaceae bacterium | reverse complement strand
AGTACTGTAATTGAAGCACCTTTATATGCGAGTAGTAAGTCATCACTTTCAGTAACATCGGCTAATTTTAAAGCAAATTCCTTTGCATTTGTTTCAGATGTTGCAGCATTAGGAAACAGCTTTCTAATTTCTGTTATTGCTGGTGTATATAGAAAAAAAAGTAAAGAATAAATTAAAAAAAAAGGTCTCATGATCCTATTTTTTTATAAACACTTCCCAATTTCAAAGCCACAGTTTCATCAAAATAAGTAGTGTTTTTTACTTTTATCAAATCATCTTCAGTAACTACAATATTTAATTCTAAACGTAAGTCAGGTGTTGCAAATGGATTGATAAGTGCCATAAATTTGACATTTGACAAACTCTGTAACAGTAGAGATGAACTGGTAATTTCTTCTGTTAATTCCTTGATAATTTGCATCATACAAACACCAGGCATAATTGGATTACCTGGAAAATGTCCGTTAAAAACCTCATGGTTTTTATTTATAAAAATGGTGACTTCATAATTGGAGTCATCACTTTTTTCGATAGAATTTATGGTGTAAAAGTCTTTTAAAAGCATTTTTTTATTTTAAATCAAAGGTATAAGTTCCTCCAAAACTAAACACTACATTGGTATGATTATCATGTGAATAATCAATAACAGGAATTACTCCTTTTTTAACTCTTGCTTCAATTCCTAGGTTTTTGGTAAAATTGTATTCTAAACCAAAAACAAAAGCTAAATCAAGATCGCTATCAGTATCAATATTATCACTTTTTTCAACAATAAAATCGGCTGTTGGTCCAAAATGAACATTTAACTTATCACTAAATAAAAATTTATTAATTATTTCAATTGATAAATAAGAAATGTCTTTTTTTCTACCATTAGCGATATTTGCTGGATTATTTCCATCATATATAGCACCTTGTCTTGAATAATCAATTTCTGGCTGTAACGTATAACGTTTTGCAAGATGTAATGCTCCATAAAAACCTAAATAAAAATCTGATTTGGCTTTATATGTATCTCTATTTGTAACACTTATATAATTCCCGTTTGTATCATAATATCCATTATCGTATTTATCCCCTTTTGTAAAGTGAGAAAAATTAACCCCAGCTCTTATTCCAGGCTTAAAAGTAACTTGAGCATGTGTAATAAGTCCAAAAAATGCAAGTAAGGCTATTGTAAAAATTCTTTTCATTTCTTAATTAATTTTATTTAACACAATTTTTAATTTGATATTATAGTGTTGAATTTCTATATTTTGGGCAAAAATATTGTTTTCTGTTGTAAAAATAATATTAATTTTTTCTTTTGTTTTAGTTGCATGAACTATTTTAACTAGTTTATTATCTAATGTTGTTGAAAAAATATAATTTGAATACTTACCCTCTTTATTTTCAACTATTTTATAAGTTGCGTTTTTGTATTGTTTATCAATCAAAAAATCGCTCTTTAATAGTAACCTAAAATCTTTTTTTAATGTGTTAATAAGAATTTTTCTGTTTAATTCTTCCACTATTGAATTTATTTTAAAATCGTTTTCAGAAATTTCAAAATCCAATAGTTTATTTCCAAACTCTGTTGTAAAAACTACACGGTGAGTGGTCTCATTTATTTTTTTGGCAATAAAAATCCCTGTCAACTCGTTTCCATAAGCAGTAATATTAGCTTTGTAAACATAATCGATAGTTGCATCTGAAAAATAGGGAACTAAATAATGTATAGATTCTAATGGGACGGCTTCACAATCTTTTAAAACTTTATTTGTGGAGCAAGAAGTTAAAACAAGTAATAACAAAGCACTAATTGGCAAATAAATCCTCATCTACTTTTATGTTGATTACTTTGTTTTTAAACACTATTCTAGTGAAATCGGCAGTGGATTCCAATAATTTTACTTGAATTACAGTAGCTTCTTCTTTGTCAAAAGTCAATTCTATTTGTTTGATGTATTTTTTTAGTGTTGCATCTTTTGGAATAAATTTGGCAACATTCTGCTCTTTGTTTTTAAAATACGAAATTGAAAATTCTTTATCATCAAACAAATCACCGCTTACACTACCAACAATAAGTTTGTTTATTTTTTCAAATAACTTACTATTTCCAATATCTGCTGCACTCTTTTTACCTTCATCATTAATTAATATTTTTCCTTTCTTAAATAAGATGGAATAGTTATAGGGTTTTTTGTATTGCCAAAGTAATAAATTAGGTTCTTTGAAAACCATTTTCCCTGAGGATTCAATATCCTTTGATAAAAAATCCATGTGTTTGTATTGTACAAAATCAGTGCTTAATGTCTTAATTTTTTTAGCCATTACAGCAACGGATTGCTTAAACGTCACGATATCATTATCAGCCATTTTTTGTTCTTGAGCTATTGATTTAGAACAAAAAGCACTGAAAAACAGTACAATAAACAAAAAATTAATCTTCATATACTTTAATATTTAGTAGTTGCTCTAACGAAACCACTGTGTAATTTTTATTTTGTAAAAATAGTATAACTTGTTCTAATACATGCACAGTTTGAATAGATGTATCATGTAATAGTACTATTCCTCCAGGTGAAATTCGTGAAATTATTCTTTTATAGATCATTTTTTCGTTTTTTATTATTCCATCTAACGATCGAATATTCCAACCAATTGTTTTGTGTTTAGTGTAAAACAAGGCTCTTCTTATAGAAGGATTTGTAACACCGTATGGTGGTCTAAAGAGAGAAGGCCTTTTCCCTAAATATCGAGCAATAAGAGCATCTGTAGCTTCTATTTCAGCAATTACACGATTTCTTCTGTAAAAATCAAACAGCGAAGAATGACTATAAGAATGGTTGCCAATAATATGTCCTTCTTCTATTATTTTTTTAAATATCTCTGGATGTGCTTCTATATTTTTTCCTATGCAAAAGAAAGTGGCTTTGATGTTGTATTTTTTTAAAACTTCCAAAATTAATAAGGTCATTTCATGTGGTCCATCATCAAATGTAATTGCAATTCTCTTCTCGGTTTCTTGTGCATTATTACAATAAGCCTTAACATGATAGTTTGAAAAAATAAAAGAAGAGCCGTATAAAACAATTAAAAACCAAAGTAATCCAACTAGAATAAAATACTGGATATCAATCACTACAAAAAAGCGTAAAACAAACAGTAGCAACAATATCGAAATAAATAATCTCGGGACTATTTTATGATTTAACATTTTCTAATCAAAGTAAAACTATGGTCAATACCTTTGTATTGATTGTATAAAAGTATTGTTTTATATTCTGATTTTGTAATATCGTTAACCTTTAAAATTTCTGGAAGCTGCTGTGTTTTTATAATTTTAGCCCCTGTCCATAATCCAAAAGCTGATGCCGTATTGTATTCTCCAGACAAATGTTTGTAGTATGCTTGTGCTGTATTTTTAAATGCATTTTCTGAAAGCACTTTATAGTAATTCTCTGTTTCTATATTGCCATTATAACCTAAAATCAATACATCAATATCTTCAACTTGCATTGAATTCGAATGAATGAAATTAAGAAGTTTAGACTCCACTTCGGTAACATCAAGTTTGTTTAAGATTTCAATATCCAAAACTTCAGCATAAGTACTATCTTGTTTTTTATCCTCTAAAACAAAAAAAGTTGCGCCTTCACCATAAACTACTCCTTCAGAGGCTGATTCAAGTAATTTGTATGGTTTCTTATCTTCGCTTTTAATAAAGCCTGCTAATTCAAAAAGTTTAGCCGTATACTCATTCATTTCATCAATTCCACCAATTAAAATGGTAGAAGCTTCGCCTTCATCAATTTTCATTTTGGCATCAAATAGTGCTGATTCAAACGAAATAGAACCATTTACATACGTAAAATTATAAGCTTTGCATTGTAGTCCTAATGCTATTTGTGCTCCAACGGTATTGTGTGTTGATTGTACAAATGAAGTTGGAGTCAAAAATTCTTCATTATTATCTAAAATGGCTTTTAGAAATTTATCCGAATCATCAATACAACCCATACCAGTTCCAGTAATGATGGCATCAAAATTTTCAGCATTTGCTTCTTTCATTGCCAATGCAGAAGCTACTATTCCGTTTTTTACTCCTTTTGCCATTCGACGAATAGCTACGGGAGAAATAAAATCTTTATATATTGGAACTTCTATCGAAAGTACATT
>CANJDA010000183.1 GCA_947472705.1 Flavobacteriaceae bacterium | reverse complement strand
TGCGAAAGCTGCGTTTACTGCTGCTTGGTCTGCATAAGCACAGGCGCTAGCTGATGAGTTAGCTGGTGCGTTTGTAGTTACCTGAGCCGGAGCTGTTACGGTGAAAGTGCCTGAACATGAAGCTTGTTTATTACAACTATCTGAAGCACTAAAGTTTACTGTTACTGTACCACCACTACATAAAGTAGGAGCTGTTAAGTTAGCTAAACCAGAAGTTAAAAGTGTACCATTACCTCCTGTAGCAGTAAATCCGGCTACCCATGTTGCGAACGCCGCGTCTAAAGCTGCTTGATTTGCATAAGCACAAGCGCTTGTTGTTGAGTTTGCTGAACAATGGATAACAATTGGAATACTAGGAACAACAGTTACCGTGCCCGAACCCTGATTTGATGAACATCCATTTGTATTAGTTATAATAACATAATAAGTTCCTCCTACCGTAGTAGTAAAACTAGAAACATTCCCTGGATTACTTGCACCTGCTGGTACTGTCCATGAATAAGTATAAGTCGCTGCTGGACTAACAGTAGCATTAACCGTAGTACTATTCCCTGCACAAGCAACAGTAGATGAGTTTACTGTTACTGTTGGAACGCCACCTAATGCACCTCCTACGAAGTCATCAAGAACCGCAGTTATCGACTGTGAAGATCTCGTTTCTAACAAAAATTTTGAAAAACATGCCCCAATACTACCTAATGCTTGAAGATCTACATATCCTTCATAGAATTCATTTAGACCATATTGTATAGTATTTGTAGCATTGTTGTTATTATTTTTATCTCTAAAAAGCCAAGTTGCTGGCACTGGGGTTGCAATAGCATTGTTTTCAGCTACCTGAGCCCCGAAATTCTTTAAATTAAAAGCAGGATTGTCAGCGTAATTACCACCGGTTCCTACCCATTCTAATACAGTAACATTTCCTATAGTACCTCCATTAGTAAAATTCGCAAGAACAAGAATATCACCAAGTGTAGGCGGTAAATGTTTTGCTGGAGTGAAAAGGTTAACACCGTTTACAGTTTCTGGATGCGTACCATCTTGGAAGAACCAAAATCCGATTTGAGCATCACCGCTGTTGGATATTCTATCCCCAGCAAAGACTATAAATGGTCCCCCTGGTGCAACTGAACCATCCGAACGTATAACCTGACCAGCTTGAAGGATTGTAGCTGCAGCATTGGCAATATCATTCTTGTCTTTTGCCGTCCCTAGTTTCCAGAACCAGTTGTTTGCATAAAAGAAATCTTTTTCATTCCCTTCAAAAATATTATCTTGACCGATAATATTAAAGTTGTCAGGGACATGAATAATTCCGGCTTGATTCCATTCTCCTGGTGTTGAATTTGTGAGTCCATCAATTTTAATGGATTGAGCCGATAAAAGATTAGTAAACAAAAAAAGTACAAATAGCATAATAATGCTAGTTATACCTTTACTTTTTGAACTACTACTTTTTGTGTGCTTTTCTTCCCGCGTGTTTCGGGAAAAATCAAACTTTAGGGTGCTTTCTCCATCAGTGGCAACATGACTGTCACAACAGGGAAATCCTAACAATTTTAACAAAGTACTGTTTTTCATAATGTTTAAGTATTTAGTAATACCACATCACGAGTCAGTTTTGGTTTTTAGTATTTTTGGGACAAGCATTAAAAGAAAGTTTTTAATACAAAATCTTGTGAAAGACTATAGGTAGATTTTAATTGGTACGATAAAATTATATATTATTGTAAGTAAATGTTAAAAAAGCCGTAAGTTTTCTACGAACATTTCTATTTCATCGACAAACTACACATACAGCCCAAAATAAATTATCATTTTTTGGTGAACAGTTATGTTTATTGATATTTTTATCACTTAAAATAAGGAAGGATTTGACAACAAACTAATAGCTTACTAATTTAATAGAATTAATGACAGTCATATCTTAATAATATGTATAAATATGATTGTCTTAAAAATTACAAAAAATATCAGATTAACTTTTTTGAATAGGTTTTTCTTCTTCTAAAAGTTTCAGGATTAAAATGCTTCCACATGTTGTGAATTGCTAGATTATCTTCTAGTTCGGGTGTTCGGATACAGTTTTGAATTCCTTTCGATTTAAAGGTTTTGTAGTATTCGTTAAAAATCATAGCGGTAACACCTTTACTTTGGTATTCGGGATCAATACCTATTAAATAGAATAAAACATCTTTGCTTTCTTTTTTTGCCTTAAGCAAATGATAAAACCCAAATGGAAATAGTTTTCCGTTAGCTTTTTGTAATGCTTCTGAAAAACTGGGCATGACGATACTAAAAGCAATCATATTGTCATCTTTGTCCATAATAAACTTAATGTATTCAGGATTGATAAAACTGATGTATTTCTTTTTAAAATACTCTTTTTGAACATCGGTTATGGCAACAAAAGATGAAAGATTAGCATAACTGGAATTAAACAAATTAAACATTTTGTCTACATAAGGCATGATGTCTTTACTCTTGGTAAAATTTATAGATCTGAGTTCATAGCGCTTTGAAATTAATTCATTGGCTTTTATAAAAAATTCTGTCTTTACATTTGAAAATGGAAAACGGTTTTCTAAATATTCTTTTTCTTTCACATATCCCAATTGTTCCAAATGCTCCTTATAGTAAGGGAAATTATACCACGTAATCATGGAGCCTATTTCGTCAAAGCCTTCAGTCATCACCCCTACTTTATCCAAATTGGAAAAACCCATTGGTCCTTCGACATATTCTAAATTGTGTTGCCTACCAAATTCATAAACCTTTTCTAATAAAGCCTTTGTCACTTCTATATCATCAATGACATCCCACCAACCAAAACGGACTTTCTTTTTTTGTTGATCATTCACTTCATTCCAATTGATAATAGCCGCTATTCTTCCCACAATTTTATTGTTCTTATAGGCTAAATAAAACGTAGCCTCTGCTGTTGCAAAGGCTGGGTTTTTGTTTTTATCAAAAGTTTCTAACTCATCATTAATTAATGGCGGAACCCAATAAGGATGGTTTTTGTATAGCGTAAATGGAAATTGTACAAATGCTTTGAGTAACTTAGGACTATTAGCTTCAATTATGGTAATCATTATTTGGTCTTTTCTAATTCGACTTCGTCTTTTCTTTTTTTGCTTTTATCTTTTTTCGACTTCTTGTCTTTTTTATCTTTAATCGCTTTATTTTTTACTCTCTTGTAATTTGTTTCATGGTTTACATCAAAACGCCAAGAAGCACCAATACTTCCATATAAAATGGATGGAGTATCTTTAAAGTTTTTACTCAAAGAAGCATCAAGTTGAATGTTTTCCCGAACCAAATAGGCCGCTCCCAATCGGAAAACAGTATCCGCATAATAATCACTCTTATAGCCTTGAATTTCAAAAAAACCAGACCAACGCATATTAAATCCTCGAGTCATGGTAGCAATGATACCGTAACTTGGGTACTTAGTAGTTACCTTGTCTGCAATAATATTGGTTACAAAAACCCAATGTTTTCCAAATTGATTTTGTGTAATAACCATCACTTTTGGGCTTATTTTGGCATCACCTTCAAACGTAAATGGATTGGGTCCTATTTGCAAATTAAAACCCGCATAAACTGCTACTGCCGGAATAAATTCGTTCCAATGAAACTTATGATTGGCTTTCCAACTATATAAATTGGGTTTATCTTCTTTTAAAAACGGATCATATACTAAATATTTTGCTCCTAAAACAATTTGTTTAAAACCACCACGAGTATCGTCAACTAGTGGAGATTGATACCAATCATATTGATATTGCGTGTTTAAGTCAAATTCTAATTGTTCCAAAATGGCTCCATAACGAACATCTATTTCGGTTCCGAAACCATTAGCTTCATAGCGCAATAAATCATGTTTTTCTCTAAAACCATATACTCCTCCTTCTGCCTGAATCACAGTTTTACCAACTGAAAAAGCAGCCATGGATTCACCTGGTCTATTCGAATTAATAATATCAGTATATTGGGCGTATTGTAAAGTCGAAACCAATAAAAAACCAACAACAAGTATTTTTTTTATTTTCATCATAATAACGCAATATTTAAGCATTGAAACTTAGTGTTCCAAAAGTAGTATTTTTTATTGATTCTCGAAACTTTACTCCTTACAATATCACGAACTAAAGTTCGTGTACC
>CANJDA010000182.1 GCA_947472705.1 Flavobacteriaceae bacterium | reverse complement strand
ATTGTTGGCAAACGAAAGAGAACATCCATTGTTAACTTTTACCTCACCTTGAACAGTTAATGTTTCACCAGGGCCAAAGGCAACTACAGCTCCGCTTGATACTAATACACTACAAGCCGAAACATCACCAGTACCCGCTGGATAATTTGTCTGGAATTCGGCAGCTTTGGTACTATCAGGAATACCATTTGACCAAGAACCTGTCCAGATTGTTTTAGTAACTATAACAGCACAAATGGTTGAATAAGCTGTACAAGAACCATTTGTAACTAGTGCTCTATAATAACGAGTAGACGTTAAAGTTCCTATTTCTGCAGCTGTTAATGTAGTTGAGGTATTTGCTGGTGTTATATCAACTATACCACTAGCAAAAGTTGGACTTGTTGAATATTGCCAACCTGTAATTGTTCCGCTAACACCAGACAAAGTAATATTTGTAGGTGTTGTAGAACAACTTAAGGTTTGATTACCCGAAGTAGTTCCTCCATTAACAGGCACTACAGTTACTGTCACAGTACCATAGTTAGAACAACCTTCATCCGAATCAGCTTCAAGCGTATATGTTGTAGTAGCCGTTGGGTTTGCATAAACCGTTGCGCGAAAATCTCCTGGATATGGTATTAAACCGGCAGCATCATTATACAAACCTGTAGTAGGGGTCCAATATACAAAAGACGTGTTACTACCATACACTTTTACATTATCAATAGCCCAATACCATCCATATGTTGCATTGGCATAGTTAAAACGTATTTTCATATTGGCTTGGCCAACATAAGCTGATAAATTTACAATCTTATTTACAAAGCCAGTTGAAGTTCCTGTAGTTCCTGTAGACCAACTTGAATTTGGCAATACTGTATAAGTAGTTCCACCGTCTATTGAAACTTCAACAGAAGCAGTTCCCGAGATCCATCCACGGTAATAATGCCAAAAACTTAATGTAGCATCGGTATAGCCAACCAAACTGAATACAGGTGAGATTAACTGTGTATTTGTTGTTCCTGCACCCCCTCCACTATCACTATTAGACATGATAAATTGTGAATTATCATTACTACTAAAGGTAAGGCCATAAACATAAGGACTTGTACGAGTGGTCCAAGCCGGATTGGCTGGTATCCCGTTAACAGAGTTATTTACTGTGGTAAAAGTATTGGTCGCACTATTAAAATCTTCGTTAAACACAGTGGTATAATACCCCGGTATAACTCCTCCCGAAGACACTAATTGTAGTGGCGCATCCGAAGTACACTTAGTTGGTGCAACTGGTGCAACCGTAATAGGTGTTGGCAACGGATTTACATTAACTGTATAGCTGGCAGTAGTGGAAGAAAAATTACCACTAGTTTGCGATGCTGTTAATATATAGGTTGTTGTTGTTGTTGGATTAAATGAAATATTTCCACTTAATATGTTCCCTGTGATGGTACCATTATTTGGCGTCCAAGTATATACTTGATATGATGCCGGATTTGACGATAATGACAAAGGAGATCCTGATGTATTATCACCTGCACATATTGTATTGCTTGTACTTAATGGTATACCATCAGTTAAAGTCAATGCTGGTGGAGGTGTGGTTACATATATAGAGTAATCTTCAAAGACTTGATAAGCTCCGTTTCTACAAGGCGTTAAAGCACCTCCAGTAAAAGAAGGGTCATCTATACCACCTATTCTTACTCTATGTGGTCCTAAGGTACTTGCTAAATTGGAATCTAAAGTTGGCACTACAAAAGTAAAGGTGACAGTGGTTGGAACAGTAGCTGAAGATTGAGCTGGAGAAACATAAACTGCCTCACCAGTATCAATAAAGTCTCCATCATTATTCCAATCTACCCACATACCATAATAATAGGAGAACCCAGTGGCAAAGGTAACATTTACAGAAACTGTTGCCGTTTGAGCCACATTGGTAGTTAAAGAAGAATAATCTCTATACCCATTTGTTTCAAGACCCGTAGTATTATTGATAGAGCCCATAGTCACATTAGTAATACCACTAGGATCTAGTGGTGTACCAACTGGACTACAATAGACTGGTGACACTGGGGTGTTTATAATACAATAGGTCGTTGACCAAATACTACTGTCTGTACTACTACAAACAGAACGTACCCATACATAATAGGTAGTAGAAGCTGACAAACCTGTAATGGTAGTTAAATTATTTCCTGCAGTCGTAACACCACTTGGAACTGTTGTACTAACTGGTGCTGAATTTGAGGTAGAAATATAATACTGGTATCCATTACTAGGAGCACTCGCCGGAGGTGTCCAAGCCACAATGGCTGAACTTGATGTTACTTGTCCTGACACCAAACTAGTAGGAGGCAAACAAGAAGAGTAATCAACCGTAATATCATCTAACTGAAGGAATCCTTGCGAAGCCAAAGCATAAGCATAGAAACCTATATAATAGGTTCCTGGTGCAGACACTAAGAAATTAAGCGTATTGGTTTCGGGAGATGTTTTAATATCTGGGTGATCGGCTAATAAAGTAGTCATCCCAGCAGCAGACGCCACACTTCCATAATACACTTTCATTTTTTGTTGGAAGAACGATTGTTCACGACTCCCTCCATATTTATAAGTCAATTTATAACTACCGGCACTTGGAAAATTAATTACTTGTGTAAAATACCAAGCATTTTGAGCTAAAGCTCCATTGGTAATCATATTTTTATTGTTAAAACCATAATATCCAAGAGTAGAGTTATTGGTTGTTCCCCATGCTGCTCCAGATGTAGTTACCAAACTATTACAAGGAGGATACCCTCCAATAACAGTATTATTTGGTGCTGGTGAATTTGTAGTATTGGCTGAAACAGTAACACTCTCAAAATTCTGAGTATAAGGTATAGAAGCTATAGTACAGATAGGAGTTACTGAAACTGAAGATGGCGCTGTCGCGGAAGGAAGCCACACACTTCTACAATTTGCTTTGACATATACATAATAAGTAACACCAATAGACATCCCTAAAACAGACACTGAAGTCGAACTCGTATTTCCAGAGGCAAACAATCCCGTAGCACCACTTCCTGGATTACCACTAGTTCTAACTTCATAATCATACCCTCCTTGAGGCGTAATTCCCGAAGTAGGCCCAGACCATGAAATATTTAAGGTAGAGTTGTCAGGAGTAACCGCAGCTACACCGCTTAAATTAAAACAAGGCGTCCAGGTGAACTTTGTACCTGCACTAATCGTATTAGTAGTTCCAGTAGTCATCGCTTGGGAATTGTTATTCGATGTCACCGCAGAGGTTGGTGTCCAGTTGGCACCCGTATTATAACGAGCATTAAAATCAGTATTAGCAGTTCCTCTTAAACCAACTTCTCCTTTAACTGATGTATTGGCATAAGCAAGTAAGGCAACTGCATCTCTGTAAACAGTCTCAATAACCCCTGTTGCTTCGTACAAACGGATTTGCATGTTCATCATACCGACAATGGCGCTCAACGAAGGACGTCTTTGCATATCCTTATATTGAACTACAAAAACTCTATTAGGAGCAGTCCCTGTTAATTCATAACGAATCTCAGCTGTTCCTGGTGCAGCACCTGAAGATAAGTTCATAGCATAACACGCAATAGCACTATCATTGGTCGTGGTAGCCGAAATAGGAGTAGTATTTGATGCAGCAGCAGGAGTAGCTCCTACATTAGCTCCCAAGGTTATAAAACCATTATCCGAAATGTTGACCGAAGTATACCCAATATTGTTATAATAAAAGATAAACGGCAAGGTATACGTTGCAAAGGCTGGTATTGTCGAAAAGGCAGTAACAGCATTACTAGCAACAACAGTGCCTCCTGTTATAGGAGTATAAGTATTCCCTGTACTCTCTGAGTATACATAACTTGATACTTGAGCATGTGAAGAAGTAACAACTCCAATAGTTAATAATAAGAAGGATAAAACTCTTAAATAGAATTTTGAAAAATTACTTGAGGGTTGAAGTAAATTTTTTTTCATAGCGGTTTTTTTGTGGTATTACAGTTTAAATGAATCATGCATCCCTGCATATTCCCTAATAGATTTAGATTCTAAATTTACATTATATAAACATTCTATTAACAACGACTCTATCAAAAAAAAAAAAAAATTCGATAAAATGTAAAAAGCACCGATAAACAGAGTACTCTTACCGTTAATAAATTAGCATTTGTTAATATTATATAAGTAAATAATTACT
>CANJDA010000181.1 GCA_947472705.1 Flavobacteriaceae bacterium | reverse complement strand
TTAGTTTTTGATTATTTTAAAGGTTTTTATTGGATTTTCGTCGCAGGATACTTTAATAAAATAGGTTCCTTGTGCAAGGTTCCCCATACTGATTGTCGTCAGACTTTCTGATGCGTTTTTCGAAAAAATAAGTTGTCCTGAAGTAGAAAATAATTGATAAGACATGATACCCTTCACGTAGTTATCAATTTTAATAGTTACTAAATCCTCAGTTGGGTTAGGAAACACTGTAAAGGATAAATCTGATTTAACTACCTTTTGTGCGTTTTCAATTTCTGTAATTTGATAAGCATGTTGCACCCCTTCAGTACTATTACTGTTATTGGCGGTGTTGCTTTTAAAATTAACGAGGCCAACGGTGTAACTTGACGACCCTCCGCTTCCCGAACCATTACCTCCTGATGTTACTACTCCTTTTTGCGCATGCATAAAAAAGGTAACAAATAGCAGCAATGCCGTTAGTGTTTGTTTTGTCATAATTTAAAAAATAACTCAAATTTGTTTACAGGATTATAGGCTTGAGTTGTTACCCTATATCCCTTATTTTTATTAAAAAAGAATTCTACCTAATTAGGTAAAAAAATGGTATTTAGGTTTATTCCAATTTTGGAATTGTTGCAGTAAAGCGTATTCTTTGTTTGTAAAGATTTTGGGGTCTTTTACTTTTTTGAATAGCAGAAAAAAAAAATCAGACATCACATAGTTCTTCTGAGTACATTTTTTAAGAATCCTGAACAAGTATAATTAATTGATAGTAATGCGTTGAAAAAATGTGACGAAACTCTATTTTAATGACACGAACGAGTATACAGTTGCAAAAAAAATCGATGAAATACAATTTAAATTTATACTGTATTACCACTTGTTTTTATTGAAATATCATTAATTAAATTAAAAAGCCCTAGGCTTTGAATTTAAATTAGTTTACTTTTTTAATTTTCAAACGGAGTATTCCTTAGAACCTCAATTTAGATAAGCATTTACTAACACCAAATCAAATGTGTTAACAAAATGAATTAATAATGGAAAACAATAAAACTAAAAACAGCACCAAAAATATTTTTGATGCTGTTTGTTTATCTATTTTTATGTAACAGTCTACATCACTTATTTAGTAGACTAGTTATTACTTTGATTTTTTTTCCTTAATAGCCTCCTGCTGTTGTCGATAGGAAATTATATTGCCTACAATTTCTTTTACATAACTTAGTTTTTTCTCTAAAATGTCTGGTCGCACAACTTCTGGTTTACCGTCTTTTATGATGTTTATCTCAGGATCTAAAAAACAATAGGTATAAAATGTGTTTATTATTATTTCATCCATTTTAAAAAGCTTATCATAGGTAATAAAAGATTTAGTGACTAAATCTTTGTTTTTGTCGTTGATCGGGTATAAATTAATTAAATGCCAGAAAGCAATTTTAAGTTCTTGTGTTTTAAAATAATTTAATGCTGTTTCCCAGGTATATGTTTTAGGGAATACTTTACTCCTATACTTTTCGTCGTTTAATACTTTAGTATATTCTTTACTTACAATAACAGAATCTCCCTTTATTTCTATTCCTTTTTCATTTAAGTCAATTAAAAAGTTCAAAATAATTTCATTTTGCTCTTGCTTGGTCAATGTTTTTTTATCTTTTGGCGCTTGGCTAAAAGTATTTATAGATAAGCAAAATATAATTATTGATAATAAATATTTCATAAAATTATTTAGTTTATAAAACAATTTATCCTCTAGGATTACTAGAGGATAAACTGAATTTATTTAAAGTTGATTAGTTAGTTTTCGAATCGGCTGATAAGATTATCGATAATTTGTCAATTTTTGATTCTACACTTTGTAGACGTGACTCTGATTGTTGGTATTTATCGTCCATTTTTTTCAAAATGTGAATAAAATCTCCGTTATGAACACCTACTACTGTATTTACTAATTTTGGACCATTATCTGGATTAGCATCCCAAGAACGCCCAACTGCAAATTTAAAATCTTCTACAGTCATGTCTTCTGGATGAACAGCAACACCATATCCTTGAATAATACCTTTACCTACGATATAATCTCCGGTAACAACAGGTCCCATTATTTTAACTGGTATTTGACCCATAAAAGCCACATTGTTTCCAAAATTGACTTTACTTTCTGAAGGAATATTACCTAAAACAATTGGTTGGTGCGATACTGCCATCACTTGTTCGGCATTGGTTAAATCTTTAGAGATTTTTCCACCTTTAACAGCCACAATATCACCAGCAGAAATAGTTTCATTGCTATCTGAACGTTCTAACCACTCAGCATAATCTCCATTACCCGAACTATACTCTACACCCATTTTAGCATACTCTTTTAATGCTCCGAAAATTTCTTTTTTAAAATGATATAGATTATGTTTTTTATCTACACCACTAGTAAGCGCTCCTCTTAAGGTGAACAGAAAAATTGGATTAAGATAATTAGAACTCCAATCATTAATTGAGACTGCTCTAATAGAACCAACTTTGGCATTTGCATTATCCGTAAACCTAATAAATTCGTTTTCGTTGTTTAACGGTGTTGGACCTGATGGATCAGAAAGGCATAGACTTGGAAGTCCCCAAAAATTTGGGTCTTGTAAATTAATAGTTGCTATTCCTAGACCGCTGAGATCGAGTTCAGGAATAGCAGGTATGATTACTATAGGGTCAGATGCGCTTGGAATGATGGCATCTGGAATAAAACAATCACCTACACTTTGGCAAACGTCAGCATCATTTATTGGACCATTAATCCCTATTAATACATCTCTAACGGTAAAAGGCAAATCCAAAGCGGTATTTAAATTTCTTGTAATAAGATTTGTAAGACCTACCGCCAATCCACCAATCAATTGAAGGTCTTCTACAACACCATTTGCAACAAGAGACCCTAAAGCAGTAACTTTCTCGTCATTTGACTTATCACAACTTATTAAATCTTTAAGATCCGCCATTTGACTTTCACTAGGTAATCCTGGAATGGTAGCTGGAATGCCATTATTTACTTTTGCCTTCCCTAATTTAATTTGAATTCCATCGCCATTACCAGTATTAGTGTTTTCAAAAATGGCCACATAACTGCCGTTAGCACTATCGGTTTTTACCTTAAAAGTATTTTCTAGTTCAAAAGCGCCGTCCACCACTAATGTACCTGTTAAGTGAGTTGGAGCTGCATTCTTCACATCAAGATTGCTTTGCAAAGTAGTTGCTCCATCAACATTAAGTGTAGTGTCAACATCTAGTAAACCTGTTAAATGCGTTGAAGCTGCATTGTTAACATTTAGCGCACTATTCAAATTGGTTACTCCATCTACATTTAAAGTCGCATCTAAATCAGTAGCACCATTAGTATTTAATGTACCTGTTAGCAAGGTTGCTTTGGTATTTGCTACAGTAAAATTACCCTTGTTGATAGTTTCTCCACTCTCAGTATTTAGATATACATTTCTTTTTACCGTAAGGTCTTTTCCAATTTGTAAACTGTTCGCTAAATTGATATTACCATCAGCCGTAATACGCAACCTTTCGATATTATTGGTTACCATTACTAAGTCTTGATAATCTGTGGTTCCCAATTTATCTCTTGTAGAAAGTGTAGCTGAGTTTCCGAATAAATTCCAAGTTTGAGCTGGTACACCAGCTGTAGTACTAACCGGGTCGCCTGGTTTTGATAATACTGCAGAAGGTAAGCTCGAATTTCTAACTAAACCAATATCATTTATAAATTCTGAAAGTTTAGTTGGTTTATTTCTTAAATCATTAAAGTCTCCACTAAAAGCATTCTGAACCGTTTTTGCATGTAAGGCATAAGGAACACTTAATAATTCGCTTACACCTACTATGTCAAAATTGTTTCCGCCTTTGGCATCAGTTGCTGTTTTAACAAAATAAGAACCTTTTGACCAATCGATATCGGAAAAATTTCCTCTTTTATTTTCGCCTGTACCAATCTCCAATGTAACCAGACCGTTGGTATTAGTAATTGATTTATGCGTTTCAACATAAACGGCTTCGCCTTTTTCAGACCCTCTTAAAATGCTAATTTGAATAGTTACTTTTTTGTCTGAAAGTAAAACTCCTTTGTTATCTCTTATAACCGATTGATAGCTCATTTTGTTGGGTGCTTGAGCAAAAGCAATAACAGAAAATAGCAAAATTGCTAACGTAATTATTTTTTTCATTTTTTTAGTTTTTGA
>CANJDA010000180.1 GCA_947472705.1 Flavobacteriaceae bacterium | reverse complement strand
TCTTGAGAAGAGAATGTAAAACAATTGTCCTTCCGGTAAATTTTTTATTAACATCAACAAGGAATTTCGGAAGTTTAAAAATGTCTTCTTTGGATTGCTTTCGTTTAAAGTGGCTCCTCCCACATGATACACGACAGATTGATGAGTGTATTTTGCTTTATACCCCTGATTAAAAGCACGCCAGCACAAATCAATTTCTTCTTGGTGTGCAAAAAAGTCATCATCAAAACCATTTAATTTTTTATAAATTTCTTTGCGTATAAAAAAACAAGCACCACTTGCCCAAAAGATTTCAGTTTCATTATCATACTGGCCGTTGTCTTTTTCAACTGTGTCAAAAATGCGACCACGACAAAAAGGATAACCAAATTTGTCAATAAATCCTCCAGCGGCACCAGCATATTCAAAGTAGGTTTTATTTTTATAATCTAAAATTTTCGGTTGTATAATACCAATAAAAGGTTCTGATTCAAAAATAGAGAGAATACGATTTAGCCATCCTTCTGTAACTTCTATGTCCGAATTAACTAAAGCATAGTATTCTTCTTCCACTTGTTCTAAAGCTATGTTGTAACCTGTTGCAAAACCGTAATTACCATCATTCTGAATTATTTTCACCGATGGAAATTGTACTTTAATTATTTCAATTGAATTGTCAGTAGAAGCATTATCAGCAACATAAATGGTGGCTTCTTCAGAATAAGTAATAATAGAAGGCAAAAACTGTTCTAATAATTTTGCTCCATTCCAATTTAAGATGACTACGGCTATTTTTTTCAAAAGCTATTGATTTGAGAAATTTGGTAATTCGGTTAAAAAAACATAGGCTTCTTTTTCAAAATCCATTTTACAAAAGTAATGATTTAACCCATTAGTTACCATTAGATATTGTGCTTTCAATTTCAAATTATAACGGGCAATTTGATCAAAGGTTTCTTGATTTATTTTAACCTCGGGAGCTTTACATTCAACTAATAAAAACAATGTCCCATTGGGTTGAAAAACAACTATATCATATCGTTTATGTAAATCATTAACTTTTATTAACTTCTCTACATTGATATAAGATTTTGGATAGTTTTTTTCAAGTATTAAATATTGGATTACATGTTGTCGCACCCATTCTTCGGGAGTGAGTATTATAAATTTTTTCCTTATCTCATCAAAAATAGACACTTTATTTTCACTATTTTTGAAGCGAAACGAATAAGAAGGAAAATTAACTTTTTGCATGAAGCAAAGATATAAATTTAGAAGATAATAGATGGATATATACCAGATGATAGACAAATGGTCTATTATCTCTTATCAAATATATAATATGGACGAAGTAGTCAAAATCATAAACGATATTAAGGCAGGAAACATTAAACCCATCTACTTCTTGATGGGAGAGGAACCTTATTATATTGACAGAATTACGGAATATTTGGAAAATAATATTCTAACAGAAGATGAAAAAGGATTCAACCAAATGGTACTTTATGGTCGAGATACCACTGTAGAAGATATTGTTGCCAATGCAAAACGCTACCCAATGATGGCTGAACGACAAGTTGTAATAGTTAAAGAAGCACAGGATTTGGTTAAGACAATTGATAAATTAGAGAGTTATGCAGTCAATCCACAACCCACTACTGTTTTGGTTATTGTATATAAATACAAAACACTTGATAAACGAAAAAAATTAGTTAAAGTAATCGATAAACAAGGTTTGCTTTATGAAAGCAAAAAGATGTATGAAAATCAAGTAGGCGAGTGGATAAAAAGAGTACTAAAAGGCAAAGGTTATGATATAGAACCTAAAGCTATGGCTATGTTGGTAGAATTTTTGGGTAATGATTTGAGCCGAATAGCCAATGAACTAACTAAATTAGAAATCATCCTACCCAAAGGAAGTACCATAACCCCCCATCATATAGAAGAAAATATTGGATTTAGTAAAGATTTTAATGTTTTTGAATTTCGTAAAGCTATTGGCGAAAAAAATCAGTTAAAGGCTTATCAGATTGCAGCTTATTTTGCCCAAAACCAAAAAGATAATCCATTAGTAATGACTACTGGATTAGTATTTAGTTTTTTTTCAGCATTATTGCAATTACATGGTTTAAAAGATAAATCACCCAGCAATATTGCCAAAACGCTCAAAGTAAGTCCATATTTTGTTAATGACTATATTAGTGCTTCTAAAAATTATCCTATGCGAAAAGTGAGTGCTATTGTTGGTACCCTTCGAGAAATTGATATTAAAAGTAAAGGAGTTGGTGCTAATGGTATACCTCAAGGCGATTTGCTAAAAGAAATGCTGGTAAGTATTTTTAATTAATATTTTGGATATTTTTATTTAGACCGGACCTTTTTTATAAAGTATCTTTTATAGAAAGTATAATTTATTTTATTGTATAGTAAATTACAAAAATTGTATTATAAAAATGATAAAACAATTTATAATAATTGGTGTCAGTTAAAATTAAATTCAAATTTATGTTTTTACATAAAACGATACTATTAAGTTTTACATCTATATTTTTTGTTGTTTCAGCGTAATAATGTTTCTTTTCATTTTTTTCTTATATACTTTACAAATTAATATTTAATCTACTTCGAGACTTTGAGGCTAGTACTCCTCTAGTTTACTTAAAAATATCCACGTAATAGTAATAAAAATTTAAACCTACTATCCTTGTATTTATGAAAAAAAAATATTCACTAATAAAATTATCATTCTCCTTTTGTTTTGCTTTAATCAGCTTTGTCGCTTTTGGACAAAACTCATTTAACTCCGGTGATGGCTGGGGTTCCGGCTGGGGCACAGGAGCTTTTTTTAGTTCAAGTGCCAGTTCTTCTCTTATTTACACCACAACTAATTCCTTAGGAGGAAATGTAAATCGATATTTCAGATTTTACGGTAATGGTTCGCCATGTGGTGAATATGGACCTTCGGGTTCTGATGATGTGCAGTTATCTGCAGGGACACCCTACACTTCGTCAACCATAACTTGCGGTAGTTATAAAGCTTTTTATTTGCTTGTTCCCAATACTACAGATAACTGGGTATTTAAATCTGCCGGGGTTAGTAGTCAGAAAATAGTTGTATTCCGCGTGGAAGGCGCTGTAAGAACGGTGTCTACAGTAACAGACAATCCTACTGTTTACAATAATGAGTCACCAACAATAACGGCTACTCTAAGTGGAGCTTTATCTACAGGTCAAGGCGTTTATTTGAGATATACCACTGATAATTTTGCCACTAGCAGTGTGGTCGCTATGAGTGGTTCCTCTACGACATATACCGCTTCTATACCTACGCAAAGTGCCGATACAGTAGTTAAATATTATGTTTTTACATCGGGCACAACTACTCCGTCGGGAGCTGATGCTGATTGGTATACCATTAACTTAAATAGCAATGGTGGTTCTAATTACAGTTACACTGTACTTTCATCAGCCCCTACCATAACTTTAGGATCGAATCCTACTGTATGTGCTCAGGCTACTACTGCCAACCTATCTTATTCGGCTACTACTAATTCACCTGATTTGTACAGTATAGCTTTTGATGCCACGGCTTTGAGTGCGGGCTTTACTAATGTTACTGATGCTGCATTGTCTTCTTCTCCAATAGTGGTTAGTCTACCCGGAAGCTTGGCAGCGGGTACTTATAACGGTACCTTAACGGTAACGAACAGTGCTTCGGAACAATCAAGTACGGCTTATTCTTTTAGTGTGACGGTGAATGCTTTACCGACAGTTGGTTTGACTAATACCACCGGTACTTCTCAGCTTACCTGTACCACTAGTGCCATAAGTGTTACGGCTTCCGGCGGAAGCACTTATTCCTGGTCAAACGGAAGTAGTGTCGTTGGTACTGCTGCGACTGTAACGCTTACTGAGGCAGGAACTTATACGGTTACAGTAACGAACAGTTATGGATGTGTCGCTACAGACAGTATTAGCATCACTGAAAATAAAACCGCTACCACCAGTGAAACCGTTACAGCATGTGACAGTTATACCTGGACAAACGGGAATGGCACTACCTATACTTCCGGAGGAGATTATACCTATGTTTCAACGGATGAGGGAGGTTGCGTTATTACCGCTACTTTACATTTAACGATTAACAGCAGCACCGCTTCTACGGAAACCATAACCTCATGTGATACCTATACATGGGCTGAAAATGATACTACTTATACTACTAGTGGTACTTATACATCGGTGAGTACTAACGCGGCCGGATGC
>CANJDA010000179.1 GCA_947472705.1 Flavobacteriaceae bacterium | reverse complement strand
GTAGTAAACTCGGTTTGTGGTTGTGCTGCAAGAAATGCCCGCCCAGGAGCAAAAATGAGCTTAGAAGGAACTAAAAAACCAGATCATTTAGTGACAGTTTTTGCAGGAGTGGATAAAGAAGCGGTTGATACTGCCCGTCAGCACATGTTTCCTTTTCCTCCCTCATCACCAAGTATGGCCTTGTTTAAAAATGGCGAATTGGTTCACATGTTAGAGCGTCATCACATTGAAGGTCGCCCAGCAGAATTAATTGCTGAAAATTTAAAAGATGCCTACGCGGAGTTTTGTTAATTAAACGAACTTTTCAAAAATCAAAAAAGGAACTCAATTGAGTTCCTTTTTTATTTATTTAATAAAATTAATTATTAATTTCTATTAACTAAAGCATCTTGCTTCCACGATTTAACTGAAGCAACTCTGCTTTTAGAATAATCCACTTCGCTTAGAGATTTGTCGTTCCAAAAAAACCATTTTCCTGTTTTTTCTCCGTTTTTATATTCTCCTATGGATTTTTTATTACCGTTTTCATCAAAAGCAATCCATTGTCCATCCAACTTGCCATCTTTAAAATTACCTTGTTGTTGAATTTGACCGTTATCATAATAGTATGTTGCCTTTACTTGGTTGCCTTCTTGTTCTAAAACCGGCTTAGCCGCTTGAGCAAAAGTTAATCCTGAGATTAAAATAGCTCCAATTATTAGTATCTTTTTCATAATAGTAGGTTTTATATTTTACAATTGAATAACAAATATAACAATTAATTTACACAAAAAACACTTTTACTTAACAATTTGGTAACATTGGATAAAATTTAACATTGGAGTATGTATAAATAAATAAAAAAGCCATGCAATTTGCATGGCTTTTTGTACTGTTTTTTATAGTTTTTTAATTCAATAATTTCTCAAATTGAGTCACTAATGCTGGTGATGAAGGTCTAATCGCATCAGCATCTATTACTACTCCTTTAGGGTCAATTAGTATGAATCGAGGAATTGAATTAATGTTGAAAGCTTTAATAAAATCTGATAACCAATTTTTATCAGCAAACAATTGAATACCACCTAATTGTTTATCGGTAACAAAATTTTTCCATTTATCATGATCTTTATCAACATCAACAGAAATACTTACAAATTCTATGTTTTTATCTTTATATTTTTCTTCAATAGTCTTTAAAAATGGGATTTCTCCACGGCAAGGACCACACCAAGTTGCCCATACATCTATATAAACATATTTGCCTTTTAAACTTTCTAATGTGGTTTTTCCACCTTTATGATTTTCATAGACGAAGTTGGGAGCAGTAGCATTGTTCATTTTTTTATTTGCAAGAGACATAGCATAGTACTGTTCTAACTGTGCCATTTTTGCTTCATTTTCTTTCTTTTGAAGAGCTACAAAATTGGAGTCAAATTTTCCTTTTTCTAAACGTGCCAAATCATCAACTTTCATAGCATCTGTTTGCTTCTTAAAGTCAGCTTCATTTGATTTTAATAAGGATTCAAAATTTATTTTTCCATCAAGTAGTGTGCTTTGGGCTAAAAAATTATTTTCATCAGAACCTTTACCACTAAAAGAAATTGATTCATCAAATTTAGACGCATCCATAGTCATCTTTAAATCAAAACCATTTTTTAAATAGAGATTTGCATATTCAACTCCGTCAAACAGTTGGTACATTCCATCTTTTACTGAAAATGTAGCAACAAAAAGTCCTTTGGCGTCAATTTTTATTTCTTGAATGACATTGGCTTGGTCCTTAATAAATAAGGAATCTCCATTTCGATTATCAATTTTGGCCACAAAAACCATATTGTCTTGAGATAAAACAGTTGTTGAAACCAATACGGTCAACAGTATGGTGAAAAAGTTTTTCATTGGATTAAAGTTTATGTTAATTTATTCAAATATAGTTTTTCTAAATTAGTTTCCAATAATTATACAAAACTTGATATAAAGTTTAGCACCAGTTATTCCTTTTTGTTTTTTACTTTTGCCAAAATTTATTTCAAATGTATAGAAGTCATAACTGTGGAGAATTGAATGCTTCCCACATCAATCAAGAAGTTACACTAGCCGGATGGGTCCAAAAATCAAGAGATAAAGGATTTATGAATTGGGTAGATTTACGTGACCGCTATGGTATTACCCAATTGATTTTTGACGAAAGCCGAACTGATAATGCCGTTTTTGAAGCAGCTAAAACCCTTGGCCGTGAATTTGTTATTCAAGTTAAAGGAACGGTTATAGAACGTGAAGCCAAAAATAAAAATATCCCAACAGGAGAAATTGAAATTTTAGTTTCTGAATTGAATATTCTGAATGCAGCTATAACTCCGCCTTTTACCATTGAAGATGAAACGGATGGAGGGGAAGACATCCGAATGAAGTATCGTTACCTTGATATCCGAAGAAATCCGGTAAAAAATGCTTTGCTTTTCAGACACAAAGTAGCACAAGCCGTTAGAAATTACCTTTCAGACTTAGATTTTTGCGAAGTAGAAACCCCTTATTTAATCAAATCAACCCCTGAAGGAGCTCGTGATTTCGTGGTTCCTAGCCGAATGAATGAAGGACAATTTTATGCATTGCCTCAATCACCTCAAACCTTCAAACAATTATTGATGGTGGGAGGTATGGATAAATATTTTCAAATAGTAAAATGTTTCCGTGATGAAGATTTGCGTGCCGATAGACAACCAGAGTTCACTCAAATCGATTGTGAAATGGCATTCGTAGAGCAAGAAGATATCTTAAATGTTTTTGAAGGATTGACAAGACATTTATTGAAAGAAATAAACGGTATTGAAGTAGATATATTCCCAAGAATAACTTACGACTATGCTATGAAAACCTACGGGAATGACAAACCGGATATTCGTTTTGGGATGGAGTTTGGGGAACTAAATGCAGTAGCGCAAAACAAAGATTTTGGTGTATTTAATTCGGCAGAACTCGTGGTTGGAATTGCTGCACCAGGATGCGCATCTTATGCCAGAAAAGAAATCGATGCCTTAATTGACTGGGTAAAACGTCCTCAAGTGGGTGCTTCCGGAATGGTGTATGTAAAATGCGAAGAAGATGGAACTTATAAATCATCAGTAGATAAGTTTTATGATCAAGCCGAATTAGCGAATTGGGCCAAAGTTACTGGAGCCAAGTCTGGCGATATGATTTTTGTGCTTTCTGGGTCAGCTGATAAAACACGAACCCAGTTATCTGCCCTACGTATGGAATTAGCTACTCGATTAGGGTTGAGAAATCCAGCAGAATTTGCACCATTATGGGTCGTTGATTTTCCATTATTGGAACTGGATGAAGAAAGTGGAAGATGGCACGCAATGCACCATCCGTTTACTTCACCAAAACCAGAAGACATGGAATTATTGGCAACAGACCCTGGGAAAGTTCGTGCCAATGCTTATGATATGGTATTAAATGGTAACGAAATTGGCGGTGGTTCAATCCGTATTCACGATAAAGCTACCCAACAATTAATGTTCAAATATTTAGGCTTCACTGAAGAAGAGGCTAGGAATCAGTTTGGGTTCTTAATGGATGCCTTCCAATTTGGTGCTCCACCACACGGCGGATTAGCTTTTGGATTGGATAGATTAGTAGCTATACTTGGCGGACAGGAAACCATTCGCGATTTTATTGCTTTCCCAAAAAATAATTCAGGAAGAGATGTCATGATTGATGCGCCATCAGTAATTGATGAAACACAATTAAAAGAATTACATATAAAATTGAATTTGAGTTAAATACTGTCAAATTCACATAAAATTAAGAAGCAATTGTTAAAATAATTAAAAACAATTGCTTTTTTTATTTAATAATTTAAAAGATCTCAAGTATTTCTTTGTCAAGTTTTTAGCCTTTTTGCTGAATTTGTAATTTTTTTGTAATTTTTTAACAACGAAATGCTTGTTATGTCGCAATAAAAATTATCTTTGGACATTATTAATATTTTTATTTCAACACAATGCGCACAGGTACAGTTAAATTTTTCAATGAGTCTAAAGGTTACGGTTTCATCACAGATGACGAAACTGGAAAAGACATTTTCGTACATGCTACTGGAGTTAAAACCGAAGGGTTAAACGAAGGAGACAAAGTATCTTACGAAGAAGAAGAAGGTAGAAAAGGTAAAGTAGCCGCTCAAGTAGTAGCTATCGAAGACTAATATATATTATTTTTTGATTACCTAAAATGACTAAACGTCCCGAATTTTTTCGGGACGTTTTTTTATAATGCTTAAGCC
>CANJDA010000178.1 GCA_947472705.1 Flavobacteriaceae bacterium | reverse complement strand
CCTTTTAATAATTGACCAACGGCAAACTGATCATTTGCTTGCATATCTGCAATAGCTTTATTAACTGCTTCTGCAGGCGCATTAAATCGCTGCATCATTTCAACAGCAAATTTAATTGTTAATTCTTTGATGGTGTCTTTTGCACCTGGATCAACATAGTTGAATAATATAATATTGAAAACGGTAGAAATTAATATGCCAATTACAACCGAAATGAAATAAGTAGTAAAAGCACTTTTAAAAGGGAAATCACCGTTTAACTCTTTTTTGGTTTTTACCAAAAGATAAATACTGATAGAAATATAAATTAGAATATTTAAAACACCTATCCACCATGAGGTAAAAAGTTTTAAATCGATAGTGTAAATTAAAGTGGTTGTCAATACTGAGATTAATCCAATCACAGCGCCAAACATAATTCCGTTTTTCTTAATTATTTCATTCATGATTTTTTTGGTTTTATTTATTGAACAAATATAAGTAATTCCGTTATTACTATATATTATGTGAGAAACATTTAAAAAAAAATAGAGATTGGTTTGATTTTTGAAAAATAGTTGTATTTTTGCACACTCTAATTAAAAAAAGAATTAATTAAAAGTTGTAGCCAGTTTATACCTTCTTGAGAGAAGCTTCAAAACAAACTACTTCAAAACGATAAAAGATTTACAAAATGAAAAAAGGAATTCACCCAGAAAATTACAGATTAGTTGCTTTCAAAGACATGTCAAATGAAGATGTTTTTATCACTAAATCAACAGTAGAAACAAAAGAAACTATCACACACGAAGGTGTTGAATATCCAGTTTTCAAAATGGAGATTTCAAGAACGTCTCACCCTTTTTACACAGGTAAATCTAAACTTATCGATACTGCTGGACGTATTGATAAATTTAAAACTAAATACGCTAAACACGGAAAATAATAGTTTCAGTGTTCAAATTTTAGGAAGACCATTCACGAAAGTGAGTGGTTTTTTTATTCAATAAACTTTGCCCATAGACCTTGCCAAACGGATTTTTTTTATAAACTTTGGGACTTCACAACTTTTAGACAAAAAAATGAACTACATACTTTTTGACGGTACAGTCCGCAATGCATTACTTCCTTTTACGTTTACCAGACCCGTTGCCGATATTCGCATTGGGATTTTAACCATCCGTGAAAAATGGGAAAAACAATTAGGATATACCACCACTACCTTAACAGAAGAATACCTTTCTGAAAAGTTTCCTATGGTAGAAATGGAAGACAATGTGATGATTAATGCTTCTTTTTTACCTAATGATGTGTTGGCTGAAATGGTCATTAGTTTAGAAAAAAACCAAGCTATTTTCAAAGGTGATGAGGTGATTGCGTTTTATACCAATGATACCCAAGACGAAGTTGATTTTGATAGCTATGAAATTATTGAGTACCAAGAAGACTGCCTAAAAGTTGAAAACACTTGGGATATTTTTGCCAAAAACGATGTAGCGCTGCGCGAAGATTTTGATTTAATTACCGAAGGAAGGCATTCTCAACCCATTCCTAAAAGTGTCAATGTCATTGCCCCAGAAAATATATTTATAGAAGAAGGAGCCAAGTTAGAATTCGTGACTCTAAACGCCTCGACAGGACCTATCTATATAGGTAAGAATGCTGAAATAATGGAAGGTTCTGTTATTAGAGGGCCTTTTGCATTGTGTGAGTCGGGCAGGGTAAAACTGGCAACCAAAGTATATGGCGCTACGACTGTAGGCCCACATTCAGTGATAGGAGGAGAGGTTAATAATTCTGTTTTAATGGGATATTCTAATAAAGGGCATGACGGGTTTTTAGGAAATTCAGTTTTAGGCGAATGGTGCAATATTGGCGCCGATAGCAATAATTCGAATCTTAAAAATAATTATGAAGAAGTGCGTTTGTGGAGTTATGAAACAGAAGGTTTTGCCCGTACCGGTTTGCAATTCTGCGGATTAATGATGGGAGATCACAGTAAATGTGGTATCAATACCATGTTTAATACAGGAACTGTGGTTGGTGTTTCAGCTAATATTTTTGGTTCTGGTTTTCCCCGAAATTTTGTGCCAAGTTATTCTTGGGGAGGTGCATCAGGGTTTACAACTTATTTAACTTCAAAAGCATTTCAAACGGCTAAAATTGTTATGGCGCGTCGCCAAGTAGAATTTTCAGAAGAAGACGCCAAAATTTTGGAACACGTTTTTGAGATTACTAAAAAATACAGAAAAGAGGAAACATAAATTTCTATTTTTTCCTCTGACCTAATTATATAGTTTAATCGATAGTTTTTTCTTCTGAAACCCAATCAATTGCAGTTTCAATTTCCTCATGTAAAAAACATTTAAATTCTCCAATCATTATTTTGCTGAAAAATTCGGTAAACCTTTTTATTCCGTCTGAATCTGTTACGATAGCTACTCGATTCCATTTAGTGAATACTTTAATGCCGAGAATTGCATCTTGAAGCCAAGCTCCAAATGAAAAATTAATCAAATCAGTTTCAATTTGAAGTAAATAATTTAACTTGCCTTTGTTGGCAACAAAGGCTTCTGCTTGCGGAATCACAATATTTTTAAAGTCATCAGCATCAATTTTGCCAATTGCTTTAAAACCTAGAAAGTTTCTGTTTTTTGAATCTAAGGGTATAATCATAACATAATATTTTAGGATTAATTATGTTTTCAAATTTCCTGATTTTAAGGATTAAAGATGTTATACTATTGTTTTGTTTTTTTATATGATTGACATATCTATTTAAAATTTGTGTGTAAATTTGCGTACTCAATTTTTGACAACGATTTCATTAATTGTGAAAAATTATGGAAAACAAAAAGAAAGTAGCATTCTACACTTTAGGATGCAAATTGAATTTCTCCGAAACTTCAACCATTGCGAGAAATTTTAACGACGAAGGTTTTGATAGAGTCGATTTTGAAGAAGTAGCCGATATCTATGTGATAAATACCTGTTCGGTTACTGAAAATGCCGATAAACAATTCAAGCAAATAGTAAAAAAAGCCATGAAGCTCAACGACAAAGCATTTGTTGCAGCTGTTGGTTGTTATGCGCAATTAAAACCCGAAGAATTGGCGGCTGTTGATGGAGTTGATTTGGTTTTGGGTGCCACCGAAAAATTTAAAATCACCGATTATATAAATGACTTGTCAAAAAACGATATAGGCGAAGTGCATTCGTGTGAAATTGAAGAAGCCGATTTTTACGTTGGCAGTTATTCTATTGGAGATAGAACACGAGCTTTTTTGAAAGTGCAGGATGGATGTGATTATAAATGTACTTATTGCACTATTCCCTTAGCTAGAGGAATTTCTAGAAGTGATGCGCTTGAAAATGTTTTGAAAAATGCCTATGATATTTCAAAACAAGGAATAAAAGAAATCGTTTTGACGGGCGTGAACATTGGCGATTATGGTAAAGGAGAATTCGGAAATAAAAAACACGAGCATACTTTTCTAGATTTAGTTCAGGCTTTAGATGAAGTCGAAGGTATTGAAAGACTTCGAATTTCGTCTATTGAACCAAACCTTTTAAAAAATGAAACTATTGAGTTTGTTTCGCAAAGCCGAACATTTGTGCCCCATTTTCATATTCCATTACAAAGTGGAAGCAATGAAATTTTGAAAAAAATGAAGCGACGTTATTTACGTGAAGTTTATACTGAGCGAGTAAATAAAATCCGTGAAGTGATGCCGCATGCCTGTATTGGTGTGGATGTGATTGTGGGTTTTCCTGGAGAAACCGATGAAAATTTCTTAGAGACTTATAATTTCTTAAACGAAATGGATATTTCGTATTTGCATGTTTTTACCTATTCTGAAAGAGACAATACCGAAGCAGCCGAAATGCCCGACGTGGTACCGGTGAATGTACGCAATAAAAGAAGTAAAATGCTACGAGGCCTTTCGGTTAAAAAACGTCGAGCTTTTTATGAAAGTCAAATAGGTGCCAATAGAACAGTATTATTTGAAAGCGAAAACAAAGAAGGTTATATTCATGGTTTTACCGAAAACTACGTCAAAGTAAAAACGCCTTGGAATCCCGATTTAGTAAATACTTTGCATGAAATCAATTTGTCTAAAATTGATGAAGACGGTGCAGTACGAATAGAATTTTTAAAAGTGGAAGTTTAATATTTATAGTGAAACCGTATTTTGGTTATTCGAAAAACGGATTCATTGTATTGTTCAATGAATTCAAATTTATTCCGACCTGGTTGTTTGAAATTAATGATTTTATCTGCCGCAATTTCGTAATATATTG
>CANJDA010000177.1 GCA_947472705.1 Flavobacteriaceae bacterium | reverse complement strand
TCGAAAACGGTTAATTTGTTGCAGCTATCGGTGCCGCAAGTCCCATTATTTTTGCATCCTTTAGGTGCGCCACCATCAGATGTTGAACAACTTTGACAAGCCATAATTATATATAGGGTGTTGCTAAAAGCAACTTATAATTCATAAAACGATTAATTGGTAAAGATAGTATTTTAAAAAAATAAATTCCAATAAAAAACTCCAAATTCCAAATGATATTTTTTGGAATTTGGAATTTCAATAATTGGATTTTGATTAATTTTTTTAAGTCAGAATCTTAAATAATTTATCAGATAAGCGCACTCGGAAAGGCACTTCAAAAGTTACTTTATCACCCAGTTTTGCGATGGTGTTTTCGGCCCCATTAACGAACATTTTTTCTAAAACTAGCATTTCATTTCCGGTGGTTGGACCCGAAATCAGTATTTTATCACCAACACGTAATTCGTTATTTTCGATGATAAAAAGAGCAACACTTGCTTTGGTGTAATAATGTTCTACTTTACCAAGAAGTACTTTTTTTACTTTTATTTTTTGACGAATATCTTTGGTTCCATTAGCTTTTGCTAAAGATTTATCAGACAACTCACCAGAGTGTTTAAATTTCAAATTTTCGGATTTCCCTTTTCTAAACACTTTATTTCCAACTTGTTTACCACGTCTCAATTTTACTTGTTCGGCCAAAGGCAAATGAGTAATTTCCAAACATTCTGTTGAGCAACAATTTTCCATCGTCGCATTACATTCGTCACATTGAATGAACAACAAATGACAACCGTCATTAGAACAGTTGGTGTGATTATCGCAAGGTTTTCCGCATTGGTGACATTGCGATACAATATCGTCTGTTATACGTTCGCCCAATCTATGATCGAAAACGAAATTCTTTCCAATGAATTTACTTTCTATATTTTCTTCTTTGATTTGTTTTGCATAATTGATAATGCCACCTTCTAACTGAAATACATTTTTAAAACCTTGATGCTTAAAATAGGCCGAAGCTTTTTCACAGCGAATACCACCAGTGCAATACATTACCAAGTTTTTGTCTTCTTTAAAATCTTTTAATTGCTCGTTGATTATGGGTAAACTTTCTCTAAAAGTTTCCACATCAGGAGTTATGGCTCCTTTGAAGTGCCCGATTTCACTTTCGTAATGATTTCTGAAATCGACTACAATGGTATTGGGATCTTCTAAAATTTGATTGAATTCCTTGGCTTTTAAATGCACGCCGATATTGGTTACATCAAAAGTTTCGTCGTTCAAACCATCGGCTACAATTTTGTCACGAACTTTTACCGTCAGTTTTAAAAACGAATGGTCGTCTTGCTCAACAGCTACATTCAATCGAATGCCTTTCATGAAATCATAGGCTTCTAAGGTTTCTCGAAAAGCTTCGATGTTTTCGGCAGGAACGCTCATTTGGGCATTGATGCCTTCTTTGGCAACATAGGTTCGACCAAGAGCGTCGAGCTTGTTCCAAGCTATAAATAAATCGTTACGAAATTGTTGTGGGTCTTGAATTTTGGCATACGCATAAAAAGACAACGTTAGTCGTTGTTTCCCGGCTTGATCAATAAGTTCGGCTCTTTCTTCTGCGCTTAAGGTGTTATACAGTTGCATGCTATAAACGTTTAAGTGAGAAATAGGTAATGAAGTCTAAATGGAAGACTTCGGGGCAAATTTACATTTTTTATGGAAAACCAAAAATTTTATTTCCCGTTAAAACTGTTCATGGTATTGGCTAATCCAGCCAAGGCGAAAGATTCTATAATTTCTTTAGCGATGACAAAGCGCTCCATGAGTTTTACTTTTTCGGCTTCGTGCCATTCCCCTAAAACATAATCCACTTGTTGTCCTTTTTTGAATTCGTCGCTGATTCCAAAACGGAAGCGGGGATATTCTGAGGTATTTAGTAGTAGTTGTATATTTTTTAATCCATTATGCCCGCCATCACTGCCTTTGGCTTTGATGCGAATGGTTCCGAAGGGTAAATTCAAATCATCGGTGATGACTAAGATATTTTCTTTGGTAATGTTTTCTTTTTCCATCCAATACTTCACCGCTTTACCACTGAGGTTCATGTAGGTGTTGGGCTTTAGGAGAATGAGTTTTCTTCCTTTAACACTGTATTCTGCAACAGCTCCTAATTTGGCAGTATCAAAAGACAAATTTTCTTCTCGGGCTACATAATCCAAAACCTTGAAACCAATGTTGTGGCGGGTGTTTACATATTCGGCACCAATGTTTCCTAAGCCGACGATGAGGAATTTTTTCATAGGTTCTGTGTTTTCAGCTTTTGCAGTTGTAGTAAAAAGATTTTTAAACCAATTCATGGCGCTAAGTTAATTTGAAAATTTGAAAATGCGGTAATTTGAAAATGAAAACTATTTTAACGAAAAGCCCTAGCCCTGATAGTAGTGGATATCCTTTTGCGGCGTTATTCGGCGCAAAAGATAGGAACGGATAGCAGGTTCCCGGCTTCCAATAAAAAAGCCCCGTTTTTCAACGAGGCTTTCTGTATCCTTTGGAAATAAATTATTTTTTCTTTCCTTTTGCTGGTCCAGCTTTTGCTGCTTTTGCTGCTTCTTGAGCGGCTTTCATAGCGGCACGTGAAATCTTCACTTGACAAACCACAGTGTTATCTGGGTGCATCAATTTGAAGTTTTTAGCTTCCAATTTGGTAACGTATAATTTGTTACCCATTTGCAATTCAGAAATGTTAGCTTCAACATAATCAGGAAGATTTTTTGGTAAAGCTTTCACTTTCAATCTTCTTTGATTTAAACGTAAATCACCTCCTAATAATACACCTGGAGACGTTCCAACCACTTTCACTGGAACTTCCATAGTGATTTCTTTGCTTTCATTTAATTGAAAGAAATCAATGTGTAAAATTTTGTCAGACACCGGGTGAAACTGAATGTCTTGAAGAATAACATTGGTAGTTTTTCCAGCCAAATCAACCACAACGGTGTGTGCGTTTGGAGTGTAAACCAAGCCTTTGAATGCTTTTTCTTCTGCTGCAAAATGCACTGGTGTAGTTCCTCCGTAAATAACGCAAGGGACCATTCCAGCATCACGTAAGGCTTTAGTAGCTTTTTTGCCTACGCTTTCTCTTTCTTGTCCTTTAATCGTAATCGATTTCATTGTAAAAATATATAGTTAATAATAAAAAAATACTTATTTGAATTACATCAGGAATTTTCCACTGATGGAATTGTTGTGCTGCACCATGTTCATTACTTCGGCAAAAAGAGGTGCACAACTCACCACTTTTATTTTTTTCGATTCTCTCTTTAACGGAATAGAATCGGTTACTATTAATTCACTTAATTGTGAATTTTCTAATTTGTCATAAGCGTCTCCTGATAGGATAGCATGAGTACAAATAGCTCTCACGCTTAAAGCTCCTTTTGCAATCATCAAATCAGCTGCTTTGGCAAGAGTTCCTCCGGTATCAACCATATCGTCAACCATGACTACATTTCTTCCTTTTACTTCGCCAATCAGTTCCATGGTGCCAATTACATTGGCAGCTTTGCGCTGTTTGTAACAAATTACTACATCTGATTCTAAAAATTTAGAATAGGCGTAGGCTCTTTTAGAACCTCCCATATCTGGGGAAGCAATTGTTAAATTGTCTAATTGTAGACTTTTAACATACGGCAAAAAGATAGTCGATGCAAACAAGTGGTCAACCGGTTTTTCGAAAAACCCTTGTATTTGATCGGCATGCAAATCCATCGTCATGATTCTTGTGGCGCCAGCAGCTTCTAATAATTTAGCTACTAATTTGGCTCCAATCGGAACTCTGGGTTTGTCTTTTCGGTCTTGTCTTGCCCATCCAAAATAAGGAATTACGGGTGTTATGTGTCTAGCAGAGGCTCTTTTAGCAGCATCAATCATTAACAACAACTCCATTAAATTGTCGGCACTTGGAAATGTAGAGCAGACAATAAAAACACGTAAACCTCTTATAGACTCTTCAAAAGAAGGCTGAAATTCACCATCACTATATTTTGAGAACGTAACTTTACCTAGCGGAACCCCATAATGACTGGCAATCTGTTCGGCTAGATAGACGCTTTGCGAACACGCAAATATCTTTGCTTCTGGTTCTAAATGCGACATTGTAATTTGTTGTTTTTACTCTAATTATTCTTTGAAATTTGCCTTTGTCATTGGACTAAAGCTTATAGCATATAAATACCTCGAGTGTAGTTAGTTAGTTGTGTGTTGCAGTAACGCGGTGCAAATTTAGAAATTAAATCCGAGTGTG
>CANJDA010000176.1 GCA_947472705.1 Flavobacteriaceae bacterium | reverse complement strand
GGAATGTTGGCTTCTTTATTAGATTATAACTTCGTAAATTCATGTACTGAATTATCCATCGAAGGAAACTCGGCCAAAGCTGCTAGAGAAATTGATGGAGGAAAAGAAATTATAGCTGCAGCATTGCCTTTAGTAATTGGTGGACAAAAAGGATTGGTAGAAGAAAAAGATTTGCGAATTCCAAATATGCGTGGCATTATGACCGCAAGAACAAAAGTCTTAACCGTTCTTGAGCCAGTTGCAGCAAACATAAATACAAAAGCCGTAAAATTTGAAAAACCAGCACCAAAATCTGCTGTAAAATTATTTGCTGCAGACGATTTGGATGGTTTAGTAAATGCATTACACAACGAAGCAAAAGTTATCTAATTTAAAAAATACACAACATGTCATTATTAATATATGCAGAATCGGCAGACGGAAAATTTAAAAAAGTAGCTTTTGAATTAGCTTCTTATGCCAAAAAAGTAGCCGAATCATTAGAAACAACAGTAACTGCTGTAACTGTGAATGCTGGAAATGTTTCCGATTTGTCTAAATACGGAGTAGATAAAGTTTTGAAAGTATCTAACGACAAGTTAGCCAACTTCAATGCGAAAGCCTATGCCGATGTTATCAAACAAGCTGCTCAAAAAGAAGGGGCTAAAGTAATTTTGTTATCGTCAACAACAGACAGTTTATACTTAGCACCTAATGTGGCTATAGGTTTAGAAGCTGGTTTTGCTTCCAACGTAGTGGGATTGCCAATAAGCACTTCGCCTTTCCAAGTAAAAAGAAATGCTTTTTCAAACAAAGCTTTTAATATCACCGAAATTAACACCGATGTTAAAGTATTAAGCTTAGCCAAAAATTCCTACGGTGTTTTTGAAAGTGCATCTTCAGCCAAAGAAGAAGATTTTTCACCAAGCTTAAACGATGCCGACTTCAATGTAAAAGTGGTTTCGGTTGAAAAAGCGAGTGGAAAAGTAACTATTGCGGATGCGGATATCGTTGTATCAGGTGGACGTGGTTTAAAAGGTCCTGAGAACTGGGGCATGTTAGAAGAATTAGCTTCTGTTTTAGGGGCTGCTACTGCATGTTCTAAACCAGTATCTGACTTAGGCTGGAGACCTCACAGTGAACACGTAGGACAAACCGGAAAACCAGTGGCAACCAACTTATATATTGCCGTAGGAATCTCGGGAGCCATTCAACATATTGCTGGAATTAATTCTTCAAAAGTGAAATTGGTCATCAACACTGACCCAGAAGCTCCTTTCTTCAAAGTAGCAGATTATGGTGTAGTGGGCGATGCTTTTGACATCGTTCCTAGATTAACTCAAAAACTAAAGGAGTTCAAAGCTCAAAACATTTGATATTAAGAGGAGGACTGCCAGTGGCAGTCAGGTATCAACTCATTGCCAATTAAGACAATCCAAATTTATTAATTCAAATAAGAGCTGTCAAAAAATTAATTAATTTGACGGCTCTTTTTTTATGCTTTCATTTTTTGGAGCGAAAAGTTTTTGTTACTTTGCAGTCCATTAAAAGTACAATAAACACAAAAGACTTTGATACTTCACACTCGAGTCTTGATACTAATAAAACATGAGTTTAGTAAAACTAACTATAAAAGGGATTTCTTATAGTCAAACGCAAAACGGAGCGTATGCTTTAATCCTGAATGAAGTAGATGGAGAACGAAAATTACCTATAGTAATTGGTGCATTTGAAGCCCAATCCATTGCCATTGCATTAGAGAAAGAAATCAAACCACCACGTCCTTTGACACACGATTTATTCAAAAGTTTTGCCGATCGTTTTGATATTGTGGTAAAACAAGTTATTATCCATAAATTGGTTGACGGTGTTTTTTACTCGAGTATCATTTGTGAAAGAGACAAAATAGAAGAAATTATCGATGCTCGAACTTCTGATGCTATTGCATTAGCATTACGATTCAATGCTCCAATTTTTACGTATAAAAATATTCTTGACAAAGCTGGAATTTATCTTAATCCTAATCAAACAGAACTTGATAATCCTAATTCAGATGACGAAGGTGTACTTTCTACGCCTGAAACTTTTGGCTTAGATAATGAAGGAAAAGCTGGTGATATCTATATTAGCATGAGCTTATCTGAATTGCACGAAGTTTTAGAAAAAGCGGTACAAGATGAAGACTATGAAAAAGCTGCTAAAATAAGAGACGAGATTTCGAAAAGAGAATCATAATATGAAACAGTACCACGATTTAGTGCGACACGTTTTGGAAAACGGTTGCCAAAAAGGAGATCGAACAGGAACCGGAACGAAAAGCGTTTTTGGTTACCAAATGCGTTTTGATTTAAATGAAGGTTTCCCAATGGTAACAACCAAAAAGTTGCATTTGAAATCGATTATTTATGAATTGCTTTGGTTTTTAAAAGGTGATACAAATATCAATTACTTAAATGAAAACGGTGTTAAAATTTGGGACGAATGGGCTGATGAAAATGGCGATTTGGGTCCAGTTTATGGTCACCAATGGCGCAATTGGAACAGCGAAGAAATAGACCAAATCACAGAACTGATTGACACTTTGAAGAAAAATCCAAATAGCAGACGCATGTTGGTATCGGCATGGAATCCTTCCGTTTTACCAGACACTTCTAAATCTTTTGCCGAAAATGTAGCCAACGGAAAAGCCGCTTTGCCTCCGTGTCATGCCTTCTTTCAGTTTTATGTAGCTGACGGCAAATTGTCTTGTCAGTTGTACCAACGAAGTGCCGATATTTTCTTAGGAGTTCCTTTTAACATTGCTTCTTACGCATTGTTTACCATGATGATTGCTCAAGTTTGTAAGTTGCAAGTTGGTGAATTCATTCACACTTTTGGAGATGCTCATATTTACAACAACCATTTTGAACAAGTAGAATTACAACTATCTCGAGAGCCAAAACCATTACCAAAAATGATTTTGAATCCTGCAATTAAAAATATATTCGACTTTACTTTTGAAGACTTTACCCTAACCGATTATGATCCTCATCCACATATTAAAGGCATTGTGGCTGTATAATTAAATACTTTACAAATGAAAACAATTGGTATTATTGGCGCTGGTTTTTCGGGAACCATGACCGTAGTTCAACTTATTGAAAAATCAAATAGCCCTTTTGAAATTGTTATAATTAACGAAAGAGAAACCCTCAATAGAGGCTTCGCCTACAACCCTTATTCTGATAAGCATTTGTTAAATGTTATTACAGGAAAAATGAGTGCCTTCCCAGATAAATTGGATCATTTCTTGGATTGGGTGATGGAAAAAGAGGCTTTTAAAGATAAAGACCGAGTGCTCATTGCAAATTCATTTTTACCTAGACAATTATATGGCGAATATTTGGTCGATATTTGGAAACGTTATCTAAAGATAGCAGAGTCTAAAAACATCACTGTAACGGTAATTGACAGTTTTGTAGTTGATCTTCAATCACAAGAAAGCAACGTTACGCTTTGGTTGGATAACAATCAAACCTTGACGGTTGATAATTGTATCATTACTTCGGGAAATCAAATTCCGCGAAATCCAAAAATAAAAAACCCTGATTTTTATCAAAGTAAAAATTATTTTCAAAACCCTTGGAAAGCAGCTTCGGTACAAAACACAAATCCTCATTTACCGGTGCTTATCGTCGGCAACGGTTTAACAATGGTTGACACTGTAATTGGTCTTATGGAACAAGGATTTAAAAATGATATTTATTCCATTTCCCCTAATGGCTTTAATATTTTACCTCATCGTCATAACGGTTTAAAATATACCAAATTAGTTGAAGAGTTAAAAGAAGATATGAGTTTGTTTGATTTGGTAAAATTGGTCAACAAACATATCAAAATGGTTAGAGAACATGGCGCAACAGCAGAACCCGTAATTGATTCTTTACGTCCGTTTACTCAAAACATTTGGAAACGTTTTGCCGCAGAAGAAAAAAACATATTCATGTCAAGATTACGTCACTTATGGGGTGTAGCTCGTCATCGTATTCCAACTCACACTCATGATAAACTTCAAAAATTGCGAATTGAAGGCACATTAAAAATCAACTCTGGAAAAATATTAAATTTTACAGAAGACCAAAGTGGAATTACAGTTGAATATTTTGACAAGAAAGAACACGCAATTAAAACAATAAAAGTATCCAGAATCATTAATTGTACTGGTCCTGAAACTGATTTGATGAATGTAGAAAAAAGTTTTTTAAAGAATTGTCTACTCAATGGTACTTTGATGCAAGACCATTTAAAATTGGGTGTTATTACTAATACTGAAACTTTTCAAGTCATAAACAATAACAAAAAAGCACATAGTAATTTGTTTACTATTGGAG
>CANJDA010000175.1 GCA_947472705.1 Flavobacteriaceae bacterium | reverse complement strand
TCAACATTTAGAGTGACTTTTCCAATATCATTATAATTAATCATTGATCCAACATCAAATGAATCTAGTATGACATTCCCTTTGTATTGAGCATTATCAATGTTGTTTAAATTAGACATGTGCAAATCCGATTCGACTATACCTAATGCTGTACTCATGATAAAATCAGTATTAATATACTTTTGAGTAACTTCAGCCTTTCCTGCATATGTGAATTGTCCGAGCTTAGCTAAACTAGAGGGTAATTTTTTTCCAAGAATATTTGGCAAAAGTTTTGTCAAATCATTATAATTAGAAGATATTTTTTTGAAATCTCCTTTCATATAAAAAGCTCCAGGAGCTCTCGGAAATAGATTTCTAAAATTAACATCCCCTTTAATAATGGAGTTTTTACGATCCTGCAAATACATATTTGTAGCGTAAAAATTATTCAAAGTCCCTTTGATTTTGGAATTCAAATAGAATTTTTGATTTTTAGCCAATTCTTTGTAAAAATGACGAATATCATTAGTTGATAAAGTTGCGCTGTCAATGGCTACATCAAATTTTACTTTGTTATTAAAATTCCCAAAATCATGATTGTCTTTATTGTATTTTAAAACAACTTTACCCTTCAAATAAGACTCTTTGGTTAACATTTCCAAATTCTCAAGTCGGATATTTTTCTTAGTATAGGTAAAATCTGCCAACAAATTAACTACAGAAACCCCACGATGATCATGAAAATTGAGGGTTGCAATGTTAGAGGTTACATTCGGACCTTTAATCATAAAGTCTCTTAAATGTCCATTCAATTTAGTAAAATCAACATCTTTAGGAATTGGTCGATTATAATCTAACATTACAAATCGACTGTTTTTGAGGTAAATATTTTTGGAAGTCAATAAAAATTTTCCACTGCCTGGTTTTCCGTCATCAAAAGCGTCAATAAATAAATCAAGATTGGTGTCTTTCTCCTTTTTATAGGTTTTTATTTGAAGATAAAAATTATCAAATCGTAAATCGCCAAAAAGCAATTTGCCATTGATTAACTTATTCATATCCAAAATACTAGTTTTAATTCGTTGAGCATAAATTAAAGTATCTTGATGATGATCTAAAATGATTATTTTTTTGAGTTTTACACCCCCAAAAATGGTAATTGCAACCTGATCTATATTGATATTAGTGCCATAATCTTTATTGATTTTTTCTGTAGCGTAATGGGCAATTTTAGTTTGCACGACAGGTAAAGTAAGAGCGATACTTGTTATGAGTAAAAGCAGGAGAAGCACAGCTATGGTGCGAAGTAATATCTTCCTGAATTTTATAAAACCGGTATTTGTCTTAATTTTTTCCAATTATTATTACGACTTGGGAAAGAAAATTACCTTTGTAAAAATCTTTTATATTTTGATTTCAAGTTGGACAGTCAAATATAACTCAAAATTTGTGCCTTTTATGCATCACAAAGAAGTTTTTATTCTCGCTATTGAAAGTTCGTGTGACGATACTGCAGCTGCTATTTTGCAAAATGATAAAGTTTTATCGAATGTAGTAGCTCGACAAAGCATACATGAAGAGTATGGAGGTGTGGTTCCTGAACTAGCATCACGAGCCCATCAACAAAATATTGTTCCAGTAATTGATGTAGCATTAAAAAAAGCTAATATTACAAAAGAACAATTGTCAGCAATTGCATTTACACAAGGTCCAGGATTGATGGGTTCACTACTTGTAGGCTCATCATTTGCAAAATCTTTGGCTATGGCGCTAAATATTCCATTGATTGCAGTAAATCATATGCAGGCGCATATCTTAGCCCATTTTATTGATGAAGATGGATTTGAAAAACCAACATTTCCATTTTTAGCTTTGACTATTTCGGGTGGGCATACTCAAATTGTAAAAGTGAATGATTTTTTTGACATGGAGATTATTGGAGAAACTACAGATGATGCAGTGGGTGAAGCTTTTGATAAAACCGCTAAGATACTTGGACTTCCCTATCCTGGTGGACCTTTGATTGATCAATTTGCCAAAGAAGGAAATCCGAAAAAATACCAATTCACTATACCTAAAGTTGATGGTTTAGATTTTAGTTTTTCAGGCTTAAAGACTCAAATATTATATTTTGTTCAGAAAAACTTGCTGATAAATCCAAATTTTATTGAAGAAAATAAAGCCGATATTTGTGCTTCTGTTCAGTATACTATTATTGAAATCTTAATGGAAAAATTAAAAATGGCAGTAGCTGAAACTGGTATCAAACAAATTGCGATTGGTGGTGGTGTTTCAGCAAACTCAGGCATTCGGAATACTTTAAAAGCTGCAGAAAACAAGTACGGTTGGAAATCTTTTATTCCTAAATTTGAGTATACTACCGATAATGCAGCAATGATTGGAATTGTTGGCTATCAAAAATTTTTAGTTGATCAATTTTCAGATGCCAATGTAGTTTCTAAAGCTCGAATTGAATTTTAAATATGCAATTATTTTACAATCCCAATATATCCAAATCAGCTACTTCTTTTGTTTTTGACAAAGAAGAAAGCAAACACATCATTAAAGTATTACGCAAAAAAGAAGGTGATATTTTGTATGTGACTAATGGTCTCGGTTTTCTTTTCATTACAGAAATAACCATTGCATCTGATAATAAATGTACAATAAAAATCAATACGTTTGAAAAGCAAGATGAACCAAAATTCAACTTGCATTTGGCCGTTGCTCCTACTAAAATGAATGAACGTTACGAATGGTTTTTGGAAAAAGCTACCGAAATTGGTGTCCAAGAAATTACACCCATCATTTGTGAACATTCCGAAAGGAAAGTGATTAAAACGGACCGATTTCAAAAGATTTTGGAAAGTGCTATGAAGCAATCTTTGCATTATTACATCCCAAAATTAAACGAAGCCATTGCTTTTAAAGATTTTATTAAAACAAAAAAACAAGGGCAACTATTTATCGCACATTGTGAAGAAATGAATAAAAAATCATTTAAAAGCGAATTGAAAACCAATGGAAATGTGACTGTTTTGATTGGCCCTGAAGGTGATTTTTCTGTTAAAGAAATTCAGTTGGCACTTGAACATAACTTTATTCCTGTATCTTTGGGACAAACACGTTTACGAACGGAAACTGCAGCGATAGTGGCTTGTCACAGTGTTGCATTTAAGAATGAAGATTAACGATTTCCATTTTTTATGAAAAAAATATTTTTACTCTTTTTAATAGTTTCAACACTTTCTTATTCCCAAGAAATAGCTTTATTAAAATATAATGGTGGAGGAGATTGGTATGCTAATCCAACATCGCTGCCCAATTTGATTAAATACGCAAATCAAACTATTAACACTAATATCAAACCCAAACCTGCAACTGTTGAACCAGGGAGTTCGGAAATTTTTTCTTATCCATTTGTGCATATGACTGGACATGGAAACGTAGTGTTTAGTGATGCGGAGATTGTTAATTTGAGAAATTATCTTATGTCTGGCGGATTTCTTCATGCTGATGATAACTACGGAATGGATCAGTATATTAGAAGAGAAATAAAACGTATATTCCCTAATAACGACTTAGTTGAAATTCCGGCCAATCACCCTATTTTTCAAAAACCCAATGTGTTTGCCAATGGCTTACCTAAAATTCACGAACACGATGGAAAACGCCCACAGGCTTTTGGAATTTTTATTGAAAACCGCTTAGTATTACTATATACTTATGAATGTGATTTAGGCGATGGTTGGGAAGACCCTGAAGTACATAATGACCCAAAAGATGTTAGAGAAAAAGCATTAAAAATGGGTGCTAATATTTTGAATTACATTTTCAAGAATTAATTTCTCGTAGTTTTTATCTTTCTATTTTATTATAATATAGCTCACAATCGTATCATTTGATGTTGTTCATCGATTTGTTGAAAAGTTACACTGCTTTTTTTTCAAGTTTAGGCAATAATTTATAAAATTGCGTTAACCATTTAACCAAAAAAAAGAAAACTATGAAAAAAATCTGTTTATCATTAGTAACTATGCTGTTATTATTTTCTTGTCAAAAAGAAGATAGCACTAACGATACTGTAGCTAAAATATCCAAAAGAGCTTGTGCTTCTCAAGAAGTTCTAGAAAGACAATTAAAAGAAAATCCTGGACTAGGAGCCAAAATGGCACAAATTGAAAATTTTACTGAAAATGCTATGTTACAAAATAGATTAGTAAATGGTAAAATCGAAATTCCTGTGGTTGTAAACGTACTCTACAGAACAACGGCGGAGAACATTTCTTTGACTCAAATTCAATCACAAATTGATGTTTTAAATAAAGATTTCAATGCATTAAATTCAGATTATAATCAAGTGCCAGCTTTATTCTCTGGAGT
>CANJDA010000174.1 GCA_947472705.1 Flavobacteriaceae bacterium | reverse complement strand
TGAAAACCTACCAACGGAATATTTCCAGCCAGAATTAAGCCAACGGTTTTGGGTTTTACATTTGTCAAATCATAATTAGAAAGCCATTGATTCAAGTTGTCTTTCTTTAGTGCTTCTGCCCAAGATTGAACCGCAAAATAAACTTGTTCAGGAGTGAACCAACCGTTGTGTGATTGTGACAATTCGATTAAATTAACAAAGTTGTCAAAATGCAAATCATTGTGAAGAACCGTTTCATCTTTAGTGTTTTTATCCAATGAAAATTGGTTTAAAAACTTTCCTAATTCAACAAAACATTTTTTTTTCTCGATTTGTAACATGAGTAACTTGTTTATGAATGGTTTTGATTGTAATTTTGCGCAAAATTAATTAAAAATAAAGTATGGCAATCATTATAACAGACGAATGTATTAATTGTGGTGCATGTGAACCGGAATGTCCTAATACAGCTATTTATGAAGGAGCTGATGATTGGCGTTACAAAGATGGAACGAAATTGCAAGGTAAAGTTATTTTGCCTGATGGAACAGAAATAGATGCTGATGCAGCTCAAACTCCCATTTCTGATGATATTTATTATATAGTACCAGGTAAGTGTACAGAGTGTAAAGGTTTTCATGAAGAGCCACAATGTGCAGCGGTTTGCCCAGTAGATTGTTGTATTCCAGATGATAATCATGTTGAGAGTGATGAAACCTTATTCAATCGACAAGCATTTTTGCATAATGAATAAAAAAAATCCTGAGTGTTAAGCTCAGGATTTTTTGTTTATAATAATTTGGACGAATTAAAACTTAAGTCCTAATCTAGCATAGTAATAGGCACCGCTGAATCCCATTTGAACGGCATCCCAATACCCACCAGCTTCAGTATTCCCAGATTCATCTTGTTGATCAGGATAAATATTGAATAAGTTGTTCGCTCCAATACTAAGTTTTACTTGTTTTATTATTTGGAAACCAATAGTAGCATCGGTAACAATTTTAGGGTTATATACATTATCCATTCCAGCATAATCAACCAAAACTACTTTGCTAAATCTTGTAAAAGCCAATCCAGCGTCAATAATTTTTCTTGAGAAATTAAAATTCAACCCAAATTTACTATTAGGAGCAGATGCTTTTAAGAAAGCAACTTCACGTGCTCCAAAAAAGGTTTCTTGATCTAAACCGTTGTTTTTAACATTAGTTACTTCCATTTTATTTACGTTACCCACTAAGGTTGCGCCAAATTTAGTGCTGCCAAAAGTTTTTTTCCAAGCAAATACCATATCAACACCAGTAGTTCTTGTGTCAACACCATTTACGAAAAATTGAGCAGAATCAACACCTAAATTTAATGCAGTTGCGTCAAAATATCCTGTTAATACAATTCGGTCTCTTACATTTATTAGGTATCCATCAATTGTAGCTGTAAAGCGTCCAAAAGTTCCAGTTAATCCGACAGAACCATTATTTGATTTTTCTTCTTTTAATTTTTCAATCCCAAATCCTTTGGTTACAGGACTGTCATTTGCAGAGAGTAAAACTTCAGAAGCTCCACTTGAATTAAAATTGGTGAAATTAGTGTTAAAGTAAATTTGAGCCAATGAAGGCGCTCTAAATCCGGTACTCCAAGAACCTCTCATACTGATATTATCAGATAGTTTCAATCGGTAGGCATATTTTAAATTTAAAGTATTTCCAAAATCACTATAATGTTCATAACGAAGAGCGGCACTAATTAAAAATTCTTTAGACACATCTAATTCGGTATCTACATAGAGGGCTTGGCTATTTCTTGTTTTGTCTACTTCGTTTTTTGGGCTAAAACCTGGGAATCCTTGCGATCCACCTGGTCTTGGATTTCCAGATATTGGATCAATTGGTGCAAATTGAGTAGTTGGATCAACAATAGGTAATCCATTGGTATCATAAGTAGCATAAGAACCTTCTTCTCCTGCATTGATTTTATAATTTTCTAAACGGTATTCACCTCCAAAAGCAAAGTTCAATCCATTTAAAACCGATTTGAAGTTTTTAGATAAATCAAGATTAGTTGTGTATTGACCTAAACTAAAACCACCTGCATCAAATGATGTTGGGGAGTTGTCTTCCAAACTGGCATTGATTGTACCTTTAATTTTATATTTAAAATTATTAGCCCCTGCAGCTTCACTAATGTCTATTTTCCAACCTCCGCTAGTTTCAAATTTGAACCCAACTGCCATGGAAGCATCTTTTATTTTAGAAGTAATCCTTGGGGTATATCCGCCAGGGTAAATAGACTCAACAACTCTTTCACCATCATTTCTAGTAAAAGCATAGGCATCTGTATTTCTATCATTTACGCCTCCAAAAAGATAAATTTTAGCATTATTACCTAATGGCAATTCAGAATTAAACATAAAGTTTGAACTTTTAATTTCAGCTTCTCCAAAACCTTTTCTGAAATCAAAACCAGGGCGAAGCGTTTTTTCTTTAGAAAAATACTCAGCTGTAAGATTAATAAATCCACCATTTTTCCCGATACTAACACCATAATTCCCTGCAATTTTCAAAGAATTTCCGTCAAAATCACGGTCTTTGCCATAAGTATTTCCATTTCCATTTTGGTCTAGCATATAACCTGGAGTATTAGGAGTTCCTGGCAAAAAATCACCTTTAGCATGGGTGTTATAAGCACCATAAGTTACCGCTCCATTAAATTCATTAACATTGTCATTCAAAACAATATTAATTACACCAGCAATAGCATCAGAACCATATTGGGCAGCGGCACCGTCACGTAAAATCTCAATTCTTTTAATGGCACTAGCAGGAATGGCATTTAAATCGGTTCCAGTATTTCCACGACCACGCGTACCAAATAAGTTTACTAATGAAGACTGATGTCTTCTTTTGCCATTAATTAAAACTAAAGTTTGATCGGGTCCCATTCCTCTTAAAGTAGCTGGGTCAACATGGTCAGCACCATCAGATCCCGATTGCTTATTGGCGTTGAATGAGGGGGCTACATATTGCAGTAATTCGTTTATTTCTACTTTTCCACTTTGGGTGGTTACACTTTTGACATCAATAACATCAATAGGAACTGCAGAATTTACAACAGTTCGTTTGGTGTTTCTGGAACCCACAATTTGTACCTCTTGTAAGGCTTGTACTTTTGTGGTGTCAGATGCTGTTCCCTCAGGTGCTTTTTGAGCTACAGCAAAACCGAATTGCAATAAAAATAATAAAAGAGCAGTTTTTTTCATAAATATGTTTGTTAGGTTATTTATCTATCGCAATATAATGTTTTTTAGATATTATTTTAACGCTATTATTAAATCAATTTTAACAATTTAACAAACATTGATTGGGTTTTATTTTTTTTATTAAATTTGACCGAACCCAATTCAGAAATGAGAAATAATCTTGTCCTACTTATATTGTTTTTTTGTTTCTCTGTTTTTTCACAAAACGGCCAAAAATCAATAACTCTTAAAGACGCTGAAACCAATCTTCCCATAGAAGATGCCACAGTATTTATTATAAAAACCAAACAAACACTTTTAAGTAATGCAGAAGGAAATATAACTTTTATGTTAAATGGTTCGTCCAATATACAAGTTACACATTCTTCTTATGTAAGTGTGATTGTTCGTTCTTCCGCTTTAGTGAAAACAGATAATGTAATTTATTTGAAAAGTAATGTCAATGATTTAGAAGAAATTATTGTAACCAAACAACATCCCCAAAAAATTCTTAAAGCATTAGTTGAAAATTGTAAAAAGAAACTAACGGTTCCGGCCCGACTGAAAGTGTATTCAAGGGAGTTTTTTAAAATGAATGATACTTATTCTTATTATAATGATGGGCTTTTGAATTTTCAATTGTTTGGCAAAGAAAAGAATTTTAAGAGTGCCATTTTAGTAGAACAAAATAGATCTTTTGGTGTAGTGAATGAAGAAATTACTTCAGATGTTTTAGGTTATAATCTGAATGATATTATGCAGAATTATTATAATTTCAAATACTTAAACCCAATTTTGTCTTCAAGCGCAAAAAAAGAATATGATTTTATTATTAAAGGTTATTCTGCTAACACTGATTATAACGTTATGATAGTTACTCCATTGGAAAACGCAGATGAGTTACGCGATGATTTTAAAATAATTTATGATCATAAGAAAAGAATAATTATAGAAGTAAGCTCTACAGTTTCGCCTATGACTTTTGCCAAGATCAAAGAAAAAACAAGTGTTGGTTCTAAAAATGTTTACAAGTCTTTGTATAAAACAATTTACAGATTAGATGATGCTAATTATTATTTAGTTAGCTCCAAAGAAGAGATTGGTTTTGAGCGTATTGACAAAGATAAAAAGACGGATATAGAAGTTAGAAATTATTTAGTAACTACTA
>CANJDA010000173.1 GCA_947472705.1 Flavobacteriaceae bacterium | reverse complement strand
TTATTAACAGGTTATAATTTTTCATTCGGATTAATTAAATTTTCATTCACAAATATATTTATAATGCTCTTAAATTCTTGCAAAAAAATAAAAAGATTGTATATTTGCACCGGCAAGTCCTACACGACCAGCTCCTGCAAAATCCTCCAGGATGGGAACATAGCAAAGGTATGTGGTTGTAGCGGTGCGATGTAGGTCGCTTGCCATTTTTTTATTCTGAACTTGTTTCAGAATCTCTTCAAAAATAGTTGAAATATTGTCCCGAAGTTATCGGGATTTTTTATTTTTATACCCTATGAATTTATCTTGGCAAATAGTAAAACTTAACCTCAAAGAAACCTTTGCTATTGCTTATGGAAATTATAGTTTCCGCGAGGCACTAATTATCACTTTAGAAGCCAATGGAGAAAAGGGTTATGGTGAATGTACTTCAATTGATTACTACCATATAAACCTTGCTGATTTTGTTTCCATTCTGATTAAATCTCAAGCACAAATTGAAAATACAAATATTGTTCATCCAAAAGAGTTTTATTGCTTTTTAGTTGCATTGGACTTGCCTTCATTTTTACGATCAGCTATAGATTGTGCCTATTGGGATTTGTTTGGTAAATTGGAAAAGAAAAGCTTTTTAGAGTTAAATGACATCCAATATACTTGCCTTCCAGAATCTTCAATTACTATTAGTATTGATACGGTTGACAATCAAATTAAAAAAATAGTACAATCATCTTGGACAAAATTTAAAGTGAAATGCAATCATTTCGATAAAGAAGCTATCGTTAAATTATTTCAATTAGATAAAAATTTAGCTTTAGATTCTAATGGTAGTTTTACGGCAGCCGAATGTCTTTCACTAGAAGACTATGAGATGATTTCTAAGTTTTCTTATTTGGAACAGCCCATGAAAACGGGTAAGAAGAATTACTCGGTGCTTCACGCCGATAAATTTGCTAATTGGATGGCCGATGAAGATTGCCAAGATATTGGCGTATTGAAAAATTTAATTCCGCATTATCGTAGTATAAATATCAAACTAGTTAAATGTGGTGGACTGACTCCAGCTTTAGAAATGATTACTGAAGCCCGGATATTAGGTTTTAAAATCATGATAGGTTGTATGACCGAATCAACTGTTGGCATCTCTGCAGGAGCAGTATTATCGCCACTATGTGATTATGCCGATTTGGATGGCGCCAATTTAATAGCTAATGATATAGCCAAAGGAAGCAGTATAGTGAATGGTAAAATTCAATTGAACGAAAATCACGGTTTGGGTATCAAAATAAACTAATTATCTTTAACCAGAAATTGACAATTAGATAATAATATCAAATACAACTAAACTCTATTATCTCTTAGTCTATCAACTTTTATCTAAAAATAAAATGAGCAAAGTAGTTTTAATCACTGGTGGTTCATCTGGAATTGGTAAAGCTGTTGGAGATTACTTATTCCATAAAGGTTATACTGTCTATGGAACCAGTCGCAATCCAGAGAAAATCATGAACTCATTATTTCCTTTGATTGAATTGGATGTTCGAAATGTTGAAAGTATTCAAACTGCAGTAGCAAAAGTGATTGCTATTACCAAACGAATTGATGTAGTAATTAATAATGCAGGTGTTGGCATTACAGGTCCATTAGAAGAAACTCCAACAAACGAAATTAAAAGCAATTTTGAAACCAATTTCTTTGGACCCATTGAAGTGATCAAAGCGGTATTGCCACAAATGCGAGAACAACAATCGGGGTTAATCATTAATATTACTTCTATAGCAGGTTACATGGGTTTACCCTTTCGCGGAATATACTCAGCCTCAAAAGGCGCTTTAGAAATTGTATCAGAAGCCATTAGTATGGAAGTTAAAAATTTTGGCATTAATGTCGTTACTATGGCTCCAGGTGATTTTGCTACCAATATTGCAGCTAGTCGTTATCATGCTCCTGTTATTGAGGGGTCAGCCTATGAAACAAAGTATAGTAATACTTTAAAACAAATGGATGAGCATGTAGATAGTGGTAGTAATCCCAATGAAATGGCTATGGCAATTTACCAAATCATCAATGATAAGAATCCGAAGTTGCATTACAAAGTAGGCTTGTTTATGCAAAAATTCTCAATCATTTTGAAGCGAATTTTACCCGACAGAATCTATGAAAGTATGTTGATGAACCATTATAAATTGTAACTTTGCACAGAATTTTGAACACAACTTTTTTTAATATATAACACTACAGTATGAAATTTTTTATTGACACGGCCAATTTAAACGAAATCAGAGAGGCACAAAGCTTAGGCGTTCTTGATGGGGTTACTACCAATCCTTCGTTAATGGCAAAAGAAGGCATAACAGGAAAAAACAACATTTTAAAGCACTATGTAGACATTTGTACTATAGTAGATGGCGATGTAAGTGCGGAAGTAATTGCTACCGATTATGAAGGTATGATTAGAGAAGGCGAGGAGTTAGCCGATTTACACGAGCAAATTGTGGTGAAATTGCCAATGACAAAAGAGGGAGTTAGAGCTTGTAAATATTTCTCAGATAAAGGAGTTAAGACCAATGTTACTCTTGTTTTTTCAGCAGGTCAAGCCTTATTGGCTGCCAAAGCAGGTGCCACTTATGTTTCTCCTTTTTTAGGAAGGTTAGATGATATTTCTACAGATGGTTTGGCATTGATTCAAGAAATTCGAGACATTTATGATAACTATGCTTTTGAGACTGAAATCTTAGCGGCTTCTATTCGTCATACGATGCACGTGGTAAACTGTGCTAAAATAGGAGCTGATGTAATGACTGGACCATTGTCATCTATATTAGGTTTGTTAAAACATCCTTTGACTGATATTGGATTGGCTCAATTCTTAGCTGATTATGCCAAAGGAAATCAATAGTTTTATATTTCTATAAATAAAAAAAGCTTTCATTTTTGAAAGCTTTTTTTATACCTAATATTGGAGAAGTTATTTCAATTCATCTTCAAAATTCAATTCAAATATATTAGTAAAGGCGTTTTTGATTAATCCTTTATCTTGTAAAATAATAGTTCTATGAATTTTGGTTATTACCCATTTAGCTTTCAAATCTTCAAAATCATTACAACGTAATTCTTTTATACCCGTGAAGTTATAGTTTGCCAATACTTTTTGCCATTCTTCTTTAGAGTCATTTAAGTTAATAGCAATAAATTGATAGTTTGGATATTTCTTTTTATAATATTCAATTTTTTTGTGTACCGCTTCAAAGTGATTTAAAGCATTAGCGGTCCAAAAGAAAATTACTGATTTAGTATTAGTAAAACTGGTTGATTGAATGATATTACCATTTGTATCTTGCAAAGTTACATTGGGCAATGAGTTACCAATGGTTAGTTTTTGGATGGCATCACCAATCTTTAAAATTTCATTTTTCTGACTTCTATCCGTGGAATATTTGTGGTAGGTAGTTAAGAATGCTTTATTGTTGACCATATTTTGGTCTTCTAACAAATAAGAAAAAGCAATATTGTTTAAAATAACATTCTTAATCTTCTCGTTGGTAAATATAGAATCAGCTATATTTAATTTATTTATGTTTGTTTTTAATGACAAATCAACTTCTGAGAAGTGGTTGTGATAATTAATTGCCCCCATATTATTGAGCATATTTGACAAATACATTACATAGGGAGAATAGGACGATAGCGAAACATTATTGTAATCAATGTCGTTACGGAATGCATAGAAGTCCTTTGGAAGATTTTCATAAATTACTTCTCCTGTTCTCATTTTGTGAATGAGAGGATATAATTCTTTTTTGGTATAATGTGGATAATCAATACTTGCTTTGGCATATACGTCAAAATCATCATTCCATTTGATTTTCTGCTTTTTATCGTTGTATATTTTTTCAGCTACTTTATAAGAAGAATCTATGTTTTTAGTAAACTTATCTATGTTATAATCAAAAACTGGAAACATATTGTTTCGGTCTTTTTCATTTCGAAGGTATTGTTCTATTAAGAAATTATTCTTTTGATCACCTCGACCACAAAAAACTACAGAGCCATCAAAATCTTTTGAATTAACACGAACCATAATGCTGTCATTTTTGTCAAAATAAACATATTGATATTCGGGTTCATGTTTAAAACTGTACAAGCCAGGAGCTAAGGAATCAAATTGAATGAAAAAACGATTGTTTTTGTCGAGTTTTAAAGTGTCAATTACTTCATTGTCTTTACAAAAAAGTACATAAGGATTATTAGGATTTACGACTTCGCCTCCAAAGTAAGCCACATAATCATTGGCTTTAAATTCGTCTTTACACGAACAAAATAAAGCCAGTATTGGGGCAAGGAAACTAAAAAATCGTAAATGATTACTCTTTTGCATGTTAATGAGACTAGTAAAC
>CANJDA010000172.1 GCA_947472705.1 Flavobacteriaceae bacterium | reverse complement strand
TGACAATAAAAGCATCTGAAAAACCATGAGTTTTGGCTTCTTGACACATTTTTTTGGCGCCTTCCAAATCTATAGATCTACTATAAAAGTATTTATATAAATTGTGTTCAAAAGTATACGAAATATTCTTTAAGCCTTTAAAATCTGGAGAATCTAATTCTTTCTTTTTAGAACTAGCAAAAAGTTGGATTTTATAAACCCCTTCATCATTTGCAACAGCATTAATTACAGTGTCTTCTTTAACAACTTTAGGCTCAATGGAATCTTTTACTTCAGTTAAAGTGGTTTTAACTTCAGCTTTATTTTCTTTGGTTTCAATTTTATTGTTTTTTTCAATTGGTTTTACTTCTTCATAAGCATAAGATTCACTGAAATATTCTCTTTTGTATTTTATGATGGCTTCAGCAATTTGATGGGCCATTTTACTCTGTCCTTCATCTGAATTCAAAAACTCTCCTTCTTCTTCGTTTGATAAAAACCCTAACTCAATCAATACACCGGGCATATAGGCAGCATCTAAAACCCAAAGTGGTTGTTGTTTAACCCCTCTTGTTTTACGGTTCAGATTGTTAGTGAAATTTTCTTGAATATTTGAGGCCAAAGTAATACTACTGTTTAAATTCTCTTCTTGTACTAATTTAAGCCCTATAAAAGTTTCTGGTTTTTTAGGGTCAAAACCCTCATAGGTTTTTTTATAATTTTCTTCTAATAAAATAACCGAGTTTTCGTTTTTGGCAACTTCTAAATTCATATTACTTCTTGACAATCCCATCACAAAAGTTTCTGTCCCTTCGGGTTCAAAGTTTTTAACGGAATTGCAGTGGATGGATACAAACAAATTGGCCTTGATTTTATTAGCAACTTTTGGGCGATTAACTAACTCAATAAAGACATCTGTTTTTCGGGTATATTCTACTTCAAAATCTTTTTCTTTTTCAAGAAACTCACCTACTTTAAGAGTTGTCTTAAGAGCTATATCTTTTTCTACATAACCGTGATAAGAGTTTCCTGGGTCTTTCCCTCCATGACCTGCATCTAATACTATAGTAAATTTATTTGCTTTAGTTTGCCCTAAAACATTCAAAACGCAACAAAATAAAAGTACTAGAAAACAAGTTTTGCTATTAATTACAAATTTCATTGACTCAAAAGTTAATTTTAATTAAAATCAAAAGGTTATAAAACCAATATTTCCTTATTTTTGACCGAAAATATTGTTTAAGTTTGCCACTTCAAAAATCAGGCCATATTTCTACAAAAATAGCATTAAACCTTTGCAAAGAAACTTATTTTATATCGTTTTTTTAACAATGTTCCTAACACTGGGAAGCGCAAAAATATATTCTCAAGACTTACCCAAAAAAAGCAAATCATTCCCAACTATAAACCAGTCAGATACAAAAAAACCTGATAGCCATGTTGCTCTAAAAATTACTGATACAATAAAAATTGATAGCCTAAAAAAGAAAAAACCTTTATTGGATGGCAAAGTAAAATACAAAGCCGAAAAATATGCTAAAATTGACCAAAAGAAAAAACTAGTTACACTTTACGATAAAGCCGAATTGTATTATCAGGATATCGAACTAAAATCGGGGATTATTGTTTTTGATTACCAAAAAAATGAAGTGTATGCCGGGAGGATAAAAGATTCAACAGGAGCTTACACACAATTGCCAGTCTTCAAGCAAGGTGCCAATGTAGTTGAACCTGATTCTATTCGTTTTAATTATAAAACAAAGAAAGCTCTAGTTTGGAACTCTCGAACAGAGCAAGGCGAAATGCACATCAAAGCGGCCATTACAAAAAAAGAAAACGATTCGGTTTATTTTATGAAAAAGGCTCGTTTTACAACAGCAAAAGACATTGATAATCCCGAATATTATTTTCAAGCGAGTAAAGTAAAATTAGTACCTGGTAAAAAAGTAGTCGTTGGTCTTACCAATATGGTGATTGCCGATGTACCCACTCCCTTAGCTTTGCCTTTTGCCTTTTTTCCAATGACTGAAAAAAGCCGTTCTGGTATTATCATTCCTAGTTACAATGACAGTAACACCCGCGGATTTTCATTACAAAATGGTGGGTATTACTTTGCCTTAAGTAACAATTATGATTTAGCCGTTTTGGGTGATTATTATACCAATGGAAGTTATGCCATGCGGTTTGAATCTTCGTATGCCAAACGTTATAAATACAACGGGAATGTCAATGTAAGATTTGAAAATCTTATAACAAGTGAAAGAGGTTATCCTGATTATGCCAAAACTAACATTTACAACATACAATGGTCGCACTCTAAAGACACTAAATCAAATCCTAACTCACGCTTTTCAGCTTCGGTAAACTTAGGAAGTAGCAAGTATTATGTTAACTCTATAAATCAAGTGAATGTAGGCTCTAGATTAAACAACACTTTAAGCTCCTCTATTTCTTATTCAAAAACATTCAATACTACTCCTCAAATGAACTTGTCGTTAACGGCAACACATTCGCAAAATACGAATACGGAAGAAATAAACATGACCTTACCTACACTGCAATTTAGTGTAGACCGTATGTATCCTTTTGCTCCTAAAGATGGTGTAAAAAAGGGAATATTAAAAAACATCAACCTTCAATATAATTTAAAAGGCGAAAACCGAATTGCTACAAAGGATTCTTTATTCTTTAAACCCCAAATGTTTAGAGATGCTAAATTAGGTTTCCAACACAGCATTCCGTTAAGTACCAATTTTAAAGTTTTCAAATATTTCAGTGCAACCACATCAATCAACTACAACGAAGTATGGTATTTTAAAACCATAAAAAAACGATTTGATGCAACACAAAATAAAGTAATAAATCTAGATGTATCTGGCTTTGATGCTTTTAGAACCTATTCACTTTCTGCCGGATTGGGGACCACTATTTATGGAACATTTAATTTTGGGGAAACCAAAAAAATACAAGCCATTAGACATGTGATGCGTCCAAATATATCTTATAGTTATACCCCTAGCTTCGCTAAATATTATGACACTTACGACCCTGATGGAAGTGGAACAATGCTAAAAGATTACACCCGTTTTGAAGGTGGTATTTTTGGTGCCCCTGGCAAAAACATGTCGAACAATGTAGGCTTTAATTTGAGTAATACTTTTGAAGCCAAAGTAACCGATAAAGATTCTACCAAGACAGAACCTAAGAAAGTTATGTTATTAAATAACCTTAACCTGTCTACAAACTATGATATTACAGCCGATTCATTAAAATGGTCTCCAATGCGAATTAGTGGAGGAACTCAGTTTTTTAAACAAAAAATGAACGTGAATTTTGCAGCAACACTTGATCCCTATGCTATCAATAATGCCGGAACTAGAATTAACAAATGGAACATTGATAATGGTGGGAGCTTGTTTAGAATGACCAGCGCCAATATGACCATTAATTATGCTTTCAACAGCAAATCAGGTGATGGAAATGACAAAGAAAACACTCAAGGTAAAAGAAACGGTGGTCGAAGTGATGATTTATTTGGAACCAATACTGATTTAAGTGATCGACGACAAAGTCAGTTTAAGGAAGGCGAAGATACAACCGAAAAGGCATCCGAGTTTTTTAAATATGAATTACCCTTTGATGTCAATTTTGCTTATTCCCTAACCTACTCTAATAGCAATAGAGAAAAGAAAATAACCGGAAACTCACTTATGGTTTCCCTCAATACCGATTTATCTCCTAAATGGAAAATTGGTGTTTCTTCTGGTTATGATATGGTACAAAAAGGGGTTACATTCACCCAATTCCGATTTGAAAGAGATTTAGATAGTTGGCGTATGGATTTTAGTTGGGTCCCATTTGGAACCAATACCTTTTGGAGCTTCTTTATCGGAATTAAATCGGGAGTGTTGAGCGATATCAAATGGGATAAACGCAACCAGCCCGATAGAACTCTTAGATAGTTACGAGTTACAAGTTAAGAATTACGATTTGCAATTTATCTTTCTGAATTTTAATTTATCTATTATGAAAAAAATAATCTTTACCGATAAAGCTCCAGCACCAATAGGGCCCTATAACCAAGCGGTGTTAATGGGAAACACTTTGTATACTTCGGGGCAAATTGCCTTGAATCCGGCTACAATGGAGTTGGTTCTTGACAATATTGAAACCGAAACCAAACAAGTAATGGAAAACATGAAAGCCGTCTTAGAAGCAGCTGATATGACTTTTGACCATGTGGTAAAAACAACCATCTTCATTATGAACATGGGCGACTTTGCCCGAATCAATACCGTGTATGGAAGTTACTTTGATGAGAAAACGGCACCTGCTCGTGAAACGGTACAAGTAGCTTGTTTGCCAAAGAATGTAAATGTAGAAATATCGATGATTGCAATGAAGTAGTTTACAGCAACTCGTTTGAAATACAATTCTAATCCTTGATG
>CANJDA010000171.1 GCA_947472705.1 Flavobacteriaceae bacterium | reverse complement strand
CGATTTTGTTTTGCTTCTATACCTTCCATCAATGGGAGAAACGGCATTTAGTGGTGTTAGTGACATGTGTAGGAGTGTTGTTTTTGTGCTGCAAAAATAAGGATTAGTTATAAGTTATAAGTTATGAGTTATGAGTTTTTTGATTTAAATCGGCTAATTTCTCCCTCAATAATGGGATACCTTCTGTAGCATTCATCGGAATCACTTCTAAAGGATTCTGCAAATTAGTTATGCTTGCAGGTCTTGGATCAATGTAAAAAACAGAAACATTTGAATTAGCATAATGCATCAAACCAGCTGCAGGATATACTTGAAGTGATGTGCCTACAACTGCTAAGTAATTCGCTTGTTGTATGATAGTTATAGCTTCATCTAAAGCTGGAACCATTTCACCAAACCATACGATATGTGGGCGTAGTTGATGACCATCCTTATCTATATCACCAAGATGTAAATCATCATGCCAATCGAGGATATAATCTTCTTTTTTAGTACTTCTTACTTTTAATAATTCACCGTGCAAGTGTAATACTTTAGTGCTTCCTGCCTGTTCATGTAAATTATCAACGTTTTGTGTAATGATGTGCACATCAAAATCCTTTTCCAATTCGGCTAAAACTAAATGGCCATTATTTGGTTTGACTTGATGCAATTGTCTTCTCCTTTGATTGTAAAAATCTAAAACTAAGGCAGCGTTTTTATGCCAGCCTTCTGGGGATGCTACTTCCATAACATCATGCCCTTCCCATAAACCATCGGCATCACGAAAGGTTTTGATACCGCTTTCGGCAGAAATTCCGGCTCCGGTAAGAACTACTAGTTTGTTTTTACTCACTGTTTATTATTGTTTTTAAGTGTTCGTGAACCTAAAGGTTTCATTTTTTACAATTTAAATTTAAAACTAATCAATTTTGTTATTTTTGACAAAACTAATTGTATGATTGACCTAGATTACCTTGCCTATCTCGAAGATTTTTTAACAGACAACCGTAAAGAACGATTTGCTGAAGTATTAGCCAATCGTACCAATCATTTTACTATTGCGGTAGAAGACGTATACCAATTTCACAATACGAGTGCTGTGATGCGCAGTTGTGAAGTTTTTGGAATACAAGAAATCAATATAGTAGAGCAACGTTTTGGAAAAAATATTGATAAAGAAATTGCGATGGGCGCTCAGAAATGGGTTGATATTAATAAGTTTGAAAATATTTCTAATTGCATAGAGGCCTTGAAAACAAAAGGCTATCAAATTATTGCCACTACACCACACAATGATTCTTGTTTATTGCACGAATTTGATGTAACCAAAAAAAGCGCTTTGTTTTTTGGAACCGAAAAAGAAGGATTGTCAGAAGAAGTAATGCGTCAGGCCGATGGTTTTTTGAAAATTCCAATGGTGGGTTTTACAGAGAGTTTGAATATTTCTGTATCAGCTGCGATAATTATACAGGATATCACCACTCGCCTACGCCAATCGAATATAAATTGGCAACTATCAGAAGAAGAAGTTTTAGAAAAACGTTTGCTATGGGCGAAGAATACGATTAAGGATATTAAACGGATTGAAGCGCGGTATTATTCGGAGAAAAAATAAGCTACTTCTTCTTCAAAACCTTGTATTGCTCATAACATTCGCTGATGGCATCCATAATTTGCAAATCGTTTGCGGTTTGAATAAAAGATTCTGAGTAATTACAATGTTGGAGGATTTCGGCAATTTCTTTTTTATCTACGCCTAAAAGCACAGAAATCGTTTCTCTATCAAACTTAGATTCTAGTAAGTTACGAACGGTATCATCCTTCTTCATTTCTTTTAGCCTTTTGAGTTCTTTGGGCTTTTTGCCAAAGAAATTATACAAGGCATCGGCTGGGTTAAAGATAGAGCCTAGCACTCTAGTAAATGCATTAGGAGAGCTCTCCCCTGCCTCATAGCCTTGAGGAAGACCCGAAATACTGTAACGGTAATTTTCTTTTTCGGGGATTAATTTGGAATCTATTTCGAGATAACCGGTTAGGTCATATTTTTTAACGATAACTTCTTCTAAGGCAATAGCTTTTTCGGTTAACATTATTTTGGCTGTACCGTTTTTTAGCCAGTCATTTGTTACTCTAATGCGTAAAGACTGATAACCTAATATAGATAAATGAAGTGTGTCATTTACACTTACATCTAACTCAAAGTAACCTTTCGCATTGGTTACAGTACCTTTTACTTTATTAAGATTAATCACATTTACATTTGGTATAGGGAATAATGTATTATCATTAACAATAGTACCTGTAACATGTTTAGATATGGCATTGTCTTGAGCCAAAGCACTCAATGATAAAAAAGATATAAAGAAAAAGATAAAATATCTCATGGTAGTTTTTGATGGTTTAAAAGTATGAAACTCTTTTAAGATATTTTTAAGTTTGTACATAGAATTAGAACAAAATTAACAAAATGAAGTATATGTCTAAAAAAACTCCGTCCTTACCATAAGTAATACACGGAGTTATAAGATTCCCTTTTGAGGATATAAAGATTAAATCTTTAGCTTTTTCTAGGTCTTCTATTTTTTGCCGCTTCGAATGAACGACCAGCTGGTCTATCAGAACCTCCTTCAGAAGAACGTCTTGGAGCTCTTTCTTCTCTTTGAAAAGCACCAGGTTCTCTTTTTGGAGCTGCGCTATCTCTATTGAAACCGCCTTCTCTTCTAGGTCTGTCTGAACGTTCTGTTCGTGGAGCGCTATTTCTATCGCTTCTAAATCCACCTTCTTTTCTTGGTCCGAAACTTCCACCACCACTAGAACTTCTTCCACCAAATCCGCCTGAGCTTCTACGTTCACCGCCACCACTTCTTCCGTTGTGATCACGTCTTTCGCGACTTCCTCCTTCGTTTTTAGATATTTCTACATTGATACGTCTTCCATTTAAATCGAATCCGTTAAGAATTGACATTACTTTATCGGTATGTTCTCCATCAGTGTTAAAGAAAGAGAATCCCTCTTTTACATCAACTTTGAAAACATCATCTCGACCTAAGTCTAAAGTTTCTTTTAAGAAGTCTTTCAATTGCATCCAATCAAAATCATCACGAGCACCAATGTTCACAAAATAACGAACAGGATCTCCAGCTCTAATTTCTCTTGGCTCTGAACTACGTTCGCTTCTTTCTCCTTTTTCACCAGATAAATCACGTTTCTTTTTATAGTAAGCAATAAATCGGTTGAATTCAACAGAAACCATTTTCTTAATCAATTCTTCTTTAGACAAACCGTCAAGAACTTCATTAATGGCCGGAAGATAGTTGTCTATCTCATGGTCTACTTCGGTATCTTTTATTTTATTGGCTAAGTGCAATAATTGTATTTCACAGATTTCTATTCCAGAAGGAATGGTTTTCTCTTGAAATTTTTGTTGAATAATTCTTTCGATAGAAGAAATTTTACGCAACTCACTTTTGGTGATAATTACGATAGATGTTCCTAATTTTCCAGCTCTTCCTGTTCTTCCAGAACGGTGAGTATACGTTTCAATTTCATCTGGCAATTGATAATTAACTACGTGAGTAATATTATCAACGTCAATTCCACGAGCGGCAACATCAGTAGCAACAAGCATTTGAATTTGACGACCACGGAACGATTTCATCACACCATCACGTTGTGCTTGAGATAAATCTCCATGCAAAGCAGCAGCATTATAGCCATCTTCGATTAATTTTTCAGCAACGGCTTGTGTATCACGTTTGGTTCTACAAAAAACTACTGAAAAAATATCAGGATTTGCATCTGCCAATCGTTTTAATGCTTCGTAACGATCACGTGCATTCACACAATAAAATTCGTGTGAAACGGTAGCTGTTCCAGAGTTTTTGCTTCCCACTGTAACTTCGGCAGGATTATTCATGAATTTCTTAGCAATACGCGCTACCTCTGCAGGCATTGTTGCTGAGAATAACCAAGTATTCTTTTCATCTGGAGTGTCTGATAATATCGAAACGATATCTTCATAAAATCCCATGTTTAACATCTCATCGGCTTCGTCAAGAATACAAAAGTTGATGTTTTTAATGTTCACAAGACCACGATTAATCATGTCTTGCATTCTACCTGGAGTTGCCACTATAATTTGGGCTCCACGTTTAACCTCACGGGCTTGTTCTGTAATGCTAGCACCACCATAAACTGCCACTGTATGTAAACCTTTTACATATTTTGAGTATTGTTTAATTTCGTTGGTGATTTGTAAGCATAATTCACGCGTAGGTGATAAAATTAATGCTTGTGTACTTCTGTCTTCGGCATCAATTTTTTGAATTAGCGGGAAACCAAAAGCTGCTGTTTTCCCTGTTCCTGTTTGTGCTAAAGCTACTAAGTCTGTGTTTTGTTCCAATAGTACTGGAATCGCTTTTTCTTGCACTTCTGACGGATTCTCAAATCCTAGATCT
>CANJDA010000170.1 GCA_947472705.1 Flavobacteriaceae bacterium | reverse complement strand
GGTGGTGGAATGATGTAAAAAATTTATATTTTATTTTTGAATTAGTTGTTAATGAAAAAGCCAAACGTAATGTTTGGCTTTTTCTGTTTTAACTCTTTGGAAATTATTACCATTTTATAATGGCACTCGCCCAAGTAAATCCGCTACCAAAAGCAGCCAAAACAACCGTATCTCCTTTTTTAATTTTACCTTCTTCCCATGCCTGTGTCAAAGCTATTGGAATAGAAGCTGCTGTTGTATTCCCAAACTTTTGAATATTGTTGTACACTTGGTCATCACTTAATCCAAATTTCTTTTGAATGAATTGCGATATTCTTAAATTGGCCTGATGAGGAATTAACATATCAATATCAGAAACCTGTAAATTATTAGCCTGCAATCCTTCGTTAATGACTTCACTAAAACGAACTACCGCATTTTTGAATACAAATTGACCGTTCATATACGGAAAGTAACTTTCGTCATTGGGGTCATTATCAGCCAAAATATCAGTTACCCATCTTCCTCCCATACCTGGAGCCAAAACAGATAATTCTTTAGCATGTTCCCCTTCGGAATGTAAATGGGTAGAAAGCACCTTGCTTACATCATCAGTTCCTCTACTCAATACTGCAGCCCCAGCTCCATCTCCAAAAATAACCGAAACACCACGTCCTCTAGTTGTCATATCTAATCCTATTGATTGCAATTCAGAACCAACAACTAAGATATTTTTATACATTCCCGTCTTGATGTATTGATCTGCTATAGACAAGGCATAAACAAATCCGGAACATTGATTTCTAACATCCAAAGCCCCAATAGTTTTTAAACCTAATTCTTTTTGCAAGGCTACTCCAGGGCCAGGAAAATAGTAATCTGGGGAAATGGTAGCAAATACTATAAAATCGATTTCTTCTTTAGAAACTCCAGAACGTTCTATAGCAATTTCAGCTGCTTTTACCCCCATTGAAGTTGTCGTTTCTCCGCTGCCCTTAACAACATGACGACGTTCTTGAATTCCGGTGCGTTCCTGAATCCATTCGTCATTAGTCTCCATTATTTTGGACAAATCATCGTTAGTAACAATATTTTCGGGAACAAAATAACCCAGTCCCGATATTTTAGAATGATACATATTCGTTTTTATTAATTTGATAAAAAGAGATAACCAAAATTAACTATCTTTTAAAAAAGCATCACACAAGGTAATCATTTTTTAGAGACTTATAAGCTAAAACTTTAATGATGATTCTTCAAAACTTAAACAAAGTAAAACCCCCTCAGAAATAACCTCAGCACTCTGAAAAAAAAGTGGGATACCATTAAAGTCGGCTTCTACCAAATAATGGTTACCTCTAAAATAAGCTTTCTTAACCCTAACTTTAATATCGGATTGCTCTACAATTTTTAACTGATGTGGAAATACAAAATAAGTTTTTCCTTTTAATATAATTTCATTAACATCGTCAAAAAGCGATGCAACATATTTATTTATTGGGCTGTTGTATATAGATTGAGGTAAACCGCTTTCTATAATGGTCCCTGATTGCATTATGTAAACTTCATCAGCAAAAGACAGCACATCTGTACTGTCATGAGTAGCCACTATGGTAGTAATCTCCTTTTCTTTAAGATATTGAAACAGTTTTCGCCTTAAGCTATTTTTTCTAAAATTATCAATATGACTAAAGGGTTCGTCAAGCAACAACACTTCGGGCTCTAGTGCCAAAACTCGGGCAATAGCCACCCTTTGCATTTGTCCGCCACTCAAGAATTGTGCTTTTACATTGGCATATTCAGTCATTTCAACTATTTCCAATAATTCGGCTATACGTTCTTTTTTAGGTACTGGATAAAAATTAGACAAGTACTTGCCCACATTTTCTGCCACAGTAATGTAAGGCATCAAATCAAAATCTTGCGCTAGGTATTTCATAAATTCCATCCCAGGAATCAAATGATATTTGGGACCTAAAACTTCTTTTTCGTTCCAAAAAATTTGACCCTCATCTAAGTCATGCAAACCATAAATGAGTTTGAGTAAGGTACTTTTTCCACAACCACTTTCACCAATGACCGCAAGAGTATTGCCTTTTTTAACAGAAAAAGAAATGGACTTAAGTGTAATGTCTGATTGATAAGAAAAAGAAATGTTTTGAACTTTAAGCATCTATTATAATTGAATTACAAATTTACAAATATTAGAGACTAAAGCTTAACTCTTACCATTCGAATTCTTTTTTGCAATATTTAATATCGAAAAATACAATTAATAATCAGTCAAAAACTTAACATTAACTCTACAAAATTGTTGTCAGTAAAAAAAAATCAATTTTAAATCAATAACTAATACCCTAAAAACATACAATAACGCGCTGTTTTAGATGAAATGAATTTAAACAATTATGTATGGTTATTATATATCCACAATAATTAGAGTTATAGTTTTATAAAATAACTTTAAAAAAAATGTTATTCAGATTGTTTATGAAAAAAACGACACTTATTTTATCGCTGTTTTTCGTTTTGATTTCATCAAATAAAATGAAAGCACAGGTTGGTATTGGAACCACTATGCCTGATGGTGCATTAGATGTTACATCAACATCTGATGGGATTTTAATCCCAAGAGTAGACCTAATAGCATTAAATAATGCGTCACCATTAACACTCCCAATTACCTCTGAATTGGTTTACAATACTGGTGCTAGCTTGAGTCCAGCTGGTTTTTATTATTGGGATGGAACAAAATGGGTTCAATTGATGACAACTTTGGCAACTTCTTGGAATACCACTGGAAATTCAGGTTTATCAGGTTCTACCAATTTTATGGGTACTACAGATGCTATAGATGTAGCTTTTAGAAGAAACAATACTAATGCTGGAAAAATTGGGTCAACCAGCACTTCTTTTGGTGTTGGAGCCTTAGCTTCTGGTTCAAGCACAAATAGCACGGCTTTTGGGAACAATGCATTAGCTGTAAGTACCGGAAGTAATAATGTTGCTTTTGGACAAAATGCTTTAGCAGCTTGTAATACAACAGCTCAATGGAATACTGCAGTAGGTACCAATGCCCTAAAAGGAATTAATAGTAATGCTGCACAATCAAATACCGCTGTAGGTTCTGATGCAATGTCAATTGGCTCAGGAAATATTAGCAATTGCGTTGCTATAGGCTACAAAGCATTATTATCTAATACTGCAAACAACACTACGGCGGTTGGTTATTTTGCTTTACAAGGAAACACCACTTCTTTGGGAAATACCGCTGTTGGTTGGTCTTGCTTAAATAATGCAGGTGGAGCTGCCAATACTGCATTAGGCTATGAAGCAGGATTTAATGCTATAGGATCTAACAATACATGCGTAGGTTATCAAGCTGGAAAAAGTGCTAGTAACGGAACTGGAAACAACACCTTAGTAGGATACCAAGCTGGAATGAGTACTACAGGAACAAACAATATTGCTATTGGTTCTAATGCTCAAGTAGATGTAGCAGCAAATTCAAATCAAATTCGACTTGGTGATCAAAACATTACACTAGCTTCTACAAAAGTATCATGGACAACAAGTTCGGACCGAAGATGGAAAGACAATATTACAAACACTAAACTAGGATTAGATTTTATTCAAACATTGAGACCTGTTTCTTATTTTAGAAAAAATGACAGCTTCAAAAAAACGGAATATGGTTTTATTGCTCAAGAAGTAGAGTCATCTTTTCGTAATGCTGGTGATGAGAATAATGGTATTGTAAATAAAGATGATAACGGGATGTATGGCTTGCGTTACAATGATTTTATTGCTATTTCAATAAAAGCAATCCAAGAACAACAACAATTAATTCAACAGCTTCAAAAAGCTAACGACATACTACAAAAAACTAATGAAGCTATTCTAAAACGATTAGAGGCTTTAGAGAAAAAAAGAACTAACCCTATCAAATAAAAAAGGCAGCTTCAATTGAAACAGCCTTTTTTATTAATTCTTAAAACAAATTTATCTACCTGCTTCTTTTTGTGCGTCTTGTACCATTTTGTCATTCGCAGTAATTGCAAATTCTACTCTACGATTTTGACTTCTTCCTTCAGGTGTATCATTGGTAGCTATTGGATCTGCAATCCCTAAACCTGTAGTTGTAAATCGGATTGCTGACAAACCTTTACCAGCCAAATACGATTTAACTGTAGCTGCTCTTTGGTTAGACAAATTCAAATTGTATTCGGCCGAACCCGTACTGTCTGTATAACCATAAATTTGGATATTAGTATCAGGATATTGATTGAAAACCGGAATTAATTTGTCTAAGTTAGCTTTAGCAGCAGCTGTTAGCGTTGATTTATTAGTATCAAATCGAACTGCATTTTCACCTAAAACCAAACGAATCCCTTCTCCAACTCTTTCTACTTGGGCACCTGGCAATGCGGTCTCAATTTCTCGAGCCTGTTTATCCATTTTATTT
>CANJDA010000169.1 GCA_947472705.1 Flavobacteriaceae bacterium | reverse complement strand
TAGTGGCTAAACCACTTGCTAAAACAATTACAGCAAATGTAACTACACCATCAGGTTCAGCTACTGCTCCTTTATGTACAACAGATGCGTCAAAAGTATTGACGGCAGGAGTTGGAACTATTGGAGATATTCAATGGCAGAGGTCAACAACTTCAACTACGACAGGATTTACGGATATATCAGGTGCAACAGGCCCAAGTTATACAATAATGAATCCATCAGTTGGAGCTAATTACTACAGACTTAGAGTAACTAATACATGTGGATTAGAGGTGTTTGGCTCAGCTTTCACAGTAAACTACAAAGACTGTACACCAGCTAAACAGGTTGTTAAAACACCGTTTGCTGTTGTAGCTTATCCAAACCCATATACTGAGAACTTCAACTTGAGTTTAACTACATCAAGCGAAGACACAGTAGGAGTTACTATTTACGACATGACAGGAAAAATGATTGACAAACGTGAAGTAAGACCAAGTGATGTGTCTGAATTACAAGTAGGAGATCGTTATCCATCTGGAGTTTATAATGTTGTGGTAACACAAGGAAGTGAAGTTAAAACACTTCGTGTAATCAAAAGATAATAAACTTAGCTTTTAAAATAGAAAGCCTCTCTGGAAACAGAGGGGCTTTTTTAATTACTTACCTGTCAAACTAAACTTATGTAAGCTTATTATAATTATGAAAAAGTTAACTTAAAGAAAAAAAGACTTCTAAACCTCAGAAGAGAGCATAAGCATCCGTAGGGAGTGAATTAGTATCTGTACTGAGTGTTGAAGTATCTTGACTGAGTGAATTATCATCCGGACTGAGTGTTGAAGCATCTGGGAAGAGTATTGAAGCATCCGGACTGAGTGAATTGTCATCCGGGAAGAGTGTTGAAGTATCCTGACTGAGTAAATTGATATCTAGGAAGAATCTAGAAAACCATTGCTGATAAAAAAACCTCCAAGTTAATTGGAGGTTTTTTTATATAATTCTTTTTTTCTTAGTTTATATACATTAAAAGCAAACACAAGACCTAGTAGTGCCAATAATAGTAATTGGCTATTGATTGGTGCTGGTGGTGGATCACCACCTTCAAGGCCACCTCCACCGGTATCACCTCCAGGTTGAGCATATATAATACAATCCATTAAAAGGAGTGATGTCAGCAGGTAAAATTTCGAATATTTATTCATAAGTGAATTGGAATCTGCCTGCAAATATAGCAATCATTTTCAAACATAAAAAGTTTCAACTATTTATTTTAGGTATAATTAATCAAATTCGGAAGTAAAGTATAAGATTACATTTGGAAATTTGCTTTGAGTCATTTGAATTGTAAATTCAGAATCGGCCAAAAACACTAACTGACCATATTTGTCATGTGCTAGAAACTTTTGTTTAATTCTTTTAAATTCTTTAAACTCTTCACTTTTGGGATCAGTTGGTTTAACCCAACAAGCTTTGTGAACCGGAAAAGTTTCATAACTACATTTAGCACCATATTCATGTTCTAAACGGTATTGAATAACCTCATATTGTAGGGCGCCAACTGTTCCAATTACTTTTCTATTATTCATTTCCAAAGTAAATAATTGTGCCACTCCCTCATCCATTAATTGATCAACCCCTTTGTCGAGTTGCTTTGCCTTTAATGGGTCGGCATTATTGATGTACCTAAAATGTTCAGGCGAAAAACTTGGAATTCCTTTAAAACTCATCATTTCTCCTTCGGTCAACGTGTCACCAATTTTAAAATTACCAGTATCATGTAATCCTACAATATCACCAGGATAAGAAATGTCTACGATTTCTTTTTTCTCTGCAAAAAAGGCATTAGGACTAGAAAATTTAAGGTTCTTGTTCAATCGAACATGAGTATATGGTTTGTTTCTTTCAAATGTTCCTGATACAATTTTAATAAATGCTAATCGGTCTCTATGTTTAGGGTCCATATTGGCATGAATTTTAAATACAAATCCACTCATTTTTTCTTCCTCCGGCTTTACCAAACGTGTTTCAGAGTCTTTTGGTCTTGGAGAAGGAGCAATTTCAATAAAACAATCCAACAACTCTCTAACGCCAAAATTATTTAAAGCGGAGCCAAAAAAAACAGGCTGTAAAGTTCCTTTAAGATAGGCTTCACAATCAAAAGGTGGGTAAACTTCATTGATGAGTTCTAATTCATCACGTAATTTAACGGCTGGTTTTTCTCCAATTATCTTTTCAAGTTCAGGGCTATTGATATCAGAGAATGAGATGGTGTCTTCAATATTTTTTCGACTATCACCACTAAATAAATTAATGTTTTGCTCCCAAATATTATATATCCCTTGAAAATCATATCCCATACCTATAGGAAAACTTAAAGGGGTAACATTCAATCCTAGTTTTTGCTCTACTTCATCCATCAAATCAAAAGCATCTTTACCTTCACGATCCAATTTATTAATGAAAATAATAATAGGAATATTACGCATTCTGCAAACTTCAACTAACTTTTCTGTTTGCTCTTCAACCCCTTTAGCGACGTCTATAACAACAATAACACTGTCAACAGCAGTTAAAGTTCTAAAAGTATCCTCGGCAAAATCTTTGTGTCCAGGTGTATCTAGGATGTTGATTTTTTTGTCTTTGTAATTAAAAGCCAATACAGATGTGGCTACAGAAATACCCCTCTGTCTCTCAATTTCCATGAAATCGGAAGTAGCCCCTTTTTTAATTTTATTATTCTTTACTGCGCCAGCCTCTTGTATAGCTCCTCCAAAAAGTAATAATTTTTCAGTCAAAGTTGTCTTTCCAGCATCAGGATGCGATATGATTCCAAAGGTTCTGCGGCGTTGTATTTCTTTTAAAAAACTCATGATTTTCATTAAATAGTTTGCAAAAATACTATTATTTAACCATTATTTTGTCATGAATAATTTAACAATATTTTCATTGGTTATGAATGTAAGAAAGACTGTTAATAAAATTTTGTTAATACTAGCTTCGATTCTTGTATAATGTGATTGAATTGTTACTTTTGTTGATTGTAACACCAACATTTTTTTGCTGTTACACATGATTAAAAATACATTTTAACCGTTTTAATTAAAAGAAGAAATTTTATAGCAATGAGTAGTAAACAATTGTTTTTCGGATTAGTATTAGGGGTAATTTTTACCGGATTTGCCCAAGATAAAACTAAAGAAGTTCTATTTACCATTAACGATAAACCCTATTATACTGAAGAGTTTGCCAGAGTTTATAAAAAGAACTTAGACTTAGTAAAAGACGAATCTCAAAAAGATTTAAATCAATATTTAGAACTGTTTGTTGGGTACAAGTTAAAAGTAAACAAAGCTTATAAATTAGGTTTGCAAAACAATGCACAGTATCAAACAGAGTTGAAATCTTATAGAACCCAACTGGCAAAAAACTATTTCAACGATACCAAAATCACTCAAGATTTAATTGAAGAAGGGTATAATCGTTTGCAAAAAGAGATTAAAGCGTCACATATATTAATTCTTGTTGATGAAAATGCTACTCCAGAAGATACTTTAAAAGCCTATAAAAAAACCGAAGATATCTATAAAAAAGCCATAGCCGGAGAGGATTTTGGAGCCTTAGCGACTCAGTTTTCAGAAGACCCATCTGCCAAAGAAAACAAAGGAGACTTAGGTTATTTTTCAGCTTTTAGAATGGTATATCCATTTGAAAACGCAGCCTTTACCACGCCAAAAGGAAAAATTTCTAAAATTATCAGAACTCGTTTTGGATATCATATATTAAAAGTGGAAGATATTAGACCCAATCGTGGTGAGGTAACGGTTGCGCATATTATGATTTTGAATCCAAAGCCAGAAGATAAAGATCAGGATAAGGCTAAAAATACAATTAACGATATTTATACCAAAATTCAACAGGGAGAAAAATTCGAAGATTTAGCTAAACAATTTTCTGAAGATAAATCATCTTCTTCAAAAGGAGGGGTATTAAACCGATTTAGCTCAGGACAATTGAGTTCTGAAGAATTTGAAAACGCTGCCTTTGGCTTGGCAAATCCTAATGATATTTCAAAACCATTTCAATCTCAGTTTGGGTGGCACATTGTCAAGTTAATCGAAAAACATCCAATAAAAACTATGGATGAAATGAAAAATGAGTTGGAAACAAAAATTGGGAAAGATGATCGTTCGAAGAAAATAGTTGCTTCACTTAATGAAAAACTGAGAAAAAAATACACCTGTAAAAAAGATGCAAAGCAATATGCTAGTATTTCTAAATTAGTCACTAATGATTTTTATGATACTAAATGGAATCTCCCATCTAATATTGATGATTATAAAAAGCCATTCTTAACTATTAATTCTAAAAAAATTGAAGGAAAAACATTTTTAGAATATATTGATAAACAACAAAAATCAGGCTTAAAAACCAAGCCAATCTCAAAATTAGTAGATCAATTGTATGAGAAGTTTTTAGACG
>CANJDA010000168.1 GCA_947472705.1 Flavobacteriaceae bacterium | reverse complement strand
TCAATGGCAATGGCAATCAAATCGGCTATTGAACGTGAAAAGTTTATGTCTTCATTATCCCATTCTTTTAAAATGTCAATAGCTTCAAAACACAAAACTCCTACTATTTTACCATTGATAAATATTGGGGTGTCGAGTAAAGATTTTATATTATTTTTTGGAAAATAATCTATACAAAGTTCTTGAGTTATATAGTTATTGTATACATTGGAAGCTACAATTTGTTCGCCACTTTGAATGTATCCAAAATATTCAGGATAGCTATCTGATGCTAAAAAAAAGTTCTTTTCATAGCGATCATTTTGAAGATAATATAAACTTTCACATTTCAATCCTTCGGGTAAGTATGTCCAATAACTTACACGATCAATAGAACAATTAACGCTTGCTACCTTTAGAATGTTTTTCAAAATACCACTAAAAGTATCTTTGTTAGAATAACTTTGTGAAGTTAGTTTTTTGAGTGTTTCATTATGGATTCTAACTTTTTTACTTCGATTGTAATGTTCGATCTCTAAATTTTTAACCAATGTAATATCTCGAGCTATGGCAGAATAACCAATAACCACATTATTTATATCTTTTTTTCGAGTAACTTTTTGAGATACCCATATTGTTTCACCATCACTTTTAAGCAAAGGAAAAACCAAGTCATTGTATTCTTGTGTTCCTTTTGGATCTTCTTTGTAAAAATCAATTACATATTCTAAATAATCTTTTCGAATAAAGCGTGAAAAGAGTTTGTTAAGAATATCTTCTTTATTATAATTCAGTGTTTTTATAGTGAATTGATTCACATAAGTTACAGTTGAATTTAAATCGATTTCATATATTAAGTCAGCTGCCGATTCAATTAAACTACGATATTGATCTTTAATGTTAACTTGTTCAGTTATATCTTGCCCAATTCCAATTATAATATTTTCATTATACTTTTTATCTTTCCATTGAATGAATTTGTATTCGTCGTCTTTACATTTTAATTTTCTAACATATATTCGTTCATCAATATAGTCGTTATGATATTCTTCTCCTGTAAATTCTGGGTCTTCAGTTAAATGCCAATAGTTCATTCCCATAACTTCTTCAGAAGTATAACCTAGAATGTCTTTTATTGAGGTGCTACAAAATGAAACCTCTCCTTTTTTATTAGTACATAAAATGATAGAGTTACCATTATTTACAATAATATTTGAAAATGCAAATTTATTTTCTGTTTCTATTAACGATAAATGGGTGGAAATATGAATTGCAATTATGGATATAAAAGCACAAACTAGTAGCATTATAAGTTTGTTATCGATTAAATTTTCTTGATAAGCAAAAAGTAATAATACAAGACAGCAAATGGCAAAAACCCAATAGCGAATAATATTTCGTATTACAAAATAGGATAGAAAAAAGACAATAATTAGGGAAATGTAAGATATGAGTTCAAAAGGGAGAAAGAAAACATTAAAGACAATATAACAAAAATAAATAATGTAAAATGTTGGAAATGATATATTTGTGTATGAGTTTTTTTTAAATCGACGACTCAAAAAATAAAATATAAGTAAAATTAATCCAAATGAAAAATTAACGGCTAAATGACTTGTTGCTCTTAATTGAAAAACATCGACTATAGTTTCTATTAAAGGTATAGAAATCCCGAAGGAAAGAAAATAAAGTCTAAATTGTTCTTCTTTAGATTCAAAATTAGAATACTTGTTATTTAAATTTAATTTTTTTTGGAGTGTTTTAGTAATTGTAATATAAAACAGCACTAAAGTCGTTAATAATAAACCAATTATTAAATAACTATTTAGGTTAGAAAAATGTATTAGTTTACTCAAATTAAAGTATATTTTACAATTAGACAATTCTGATTAAACATTAATTTTCACTGACCAATATACATAAAAATAAAAACACAATTTTCATTTTCAAATCTATTTTTAAAGTTTTTATGAAAACCACTTCATAACTATTTTAATTAAATTTATTTTGCCTTTATATGGGGCATATCTAAAAGGCAAATCAAGCCAGTTTGCTTTTTTCACAATAGATTTATGATGTGAAAATGTATCAAAACTATATTGACCATGATATGCACCCATTCCACTATTTCCAACACCTCCAAATGGTAAACGCTTGTTTACAAATTGAACTACGGTATCATTAATAGAACCACCACCAAAAGAGTATTTAGTAATGATTTTATTTGCAAATGAATTATTCCTTGTAAAGACATATATCGACAGTGGTTTTTCATATTTTGAAATGACGCGTTCTATATCGGTTTCGGACTCAAAAGACAAAATTGGTAGTATGGGACCAAAAATTTCTTCTTGCATAACCAAACTTTCCAAATTTGGTTCATCTAATAGTGTTGGCGAAAGATAATTATCCTTTTCATTAATTTTTCCTCCATAAAGAATGTTTTCATTTTCTAGCATGGCCGTTAATCGTTTCCAGTTTTTTTCATTGATAATTCGTGCAAAATCTGAAGAAATCTCCTGGTTTTCGCCATAAGCCAAAATGATTTCAGCTATCAAATAATCAATAAATGGAGCTTTTGATTTTTGGTGTACCAAAATATAATCAGGAGCGATACAGGTTTGACCAGCATTGAGAAATTTCCCCCATACAATTCGCTTGGCAGCTAGTTTTAAATTGGCACTTTCATCAATGATGCAAGGGTTTTTACCGCCCAATTCTAACGTTATAGGAGTAAGGTTTTCGGAAGCTGCTTTAGCAACTATTTTACCCACAGAAACACTTCCTGTAAAAAAAATATAATCCCATCGATGAGTTAGTAACTCTTTTACAGTTTCAACACCTCCTTCTATACATTCTACATGGTTTTTGTCAAAAGTTTCTCTAATAATTTTAGCAATAATTCTCGAGGTATTCGGTGTTAATTCTGAAGGCTTGACTACAACTTGGTTTCCTGCTGCCACTGCTGCAATCATTGGTGACATAATTAATTGATAAGGATAATTCCAAGGTGCAATAATTAAGACCTTACCATAAGGTTCTTTATAAATAGCATCAGTAGATGGAAAATTTAATAAAGAAGGCAAAACCAGTTTAGGTTTTGCCCATTTATTTATGTTCTTGATAGTATAGTTGAGTTCTGCTAAGATAAATCGGGTTTCACTAAAAACGGATTCAAAAGCAGGTTTCTTGAAATCATCATATAAGGCTTGAATTATAGCTTCTTCATGAGCTTGAATTGAAATCAATAGTTTTACTAAAGTTTGTTTCCTATAATTGATGTCGGTTTTAAAATTCATTTCTGGCTACTTTAGGAGGTATTTATCTTTAAGCAAACCATTTGATTATAAAAATGCCCAACGAAATCCAATATATAAATCAGCTTGCTTGCTATCGTTAATTAAGGCAGTAACAATTGAACTGGAACCTATATAAAATCCTCTAAATCGAAAACCAATTCCAACACTTGTACCTGAAATATCGTTATTAGTGACTGGTAAATAAGTTTCAAACATGCCTAAATTAACTCTTGGAGTTACCGAAAAAATATTCATCGCAGTAACCTGGTCGTTTTCAGTATCTTTTTTTAGTTTTCGTTGCAAGTACCCTGTTACATATATTTTTGGAATGATTTTAAAATCGCCATATAAACTAACTAGCGCTGGAAGTTTAACTTTAAAATCGCTTTGTCCTGTAGTTTTGGTTAAGTAACCACCGTTTTGCAAAACAGTTTCAACATCTCTCAAATTATCAACATTTTCAAACAAACTTAAGTCTAATGGAGCATGACCCTGTGTAGTAAAAGTATAATTTGTCGACTGATTATTACTGTCCTTGAAAGTCATACTTCCAATATTTTTAATGGCAAGGCCTCCTTTTATTTTATAATTTTTTGAACCGCCTTTCCATTCATAATTTACTCCAATGTCAGTTGCAAATCCGTTTAATCCACCAAAAACAGACTTGCTGTAATCACTAAAATTGGTGAAGCTTTCTGCTAAGTTTCCAGAATAAGCAATATTTAATGAAGCAGGAGAATTGGTAGTTAGATAAGCCCCAGTGGCATCTTGTGTGATGGTTCCGTTTAAGTTACTTAAGCCAAAATTGGAATACGATCCAGGGAATAATAAATTTAAAGTAATTCCGGCGCTAAAACTATGATTGTCATTCTCAAATATTGTTCTTCCAGCTGAAAACCCAACTTCACCATATGAAATTCCATTTAATCTTTGGTTACCTGGTTGGTTTAATAGTGTAGTATTTAAAGGCAAATCGTTGTTTTTAATGGCATTACCTATAGCTGGGTTAACATCTATAATATCAAATTTGACATTGGCTTTTGTAGTAATACCAAACCCCCATTTCATCCAACGCATTGCTAGACTTGGGCCAATTATTTTGCCATCAAAGCGCATGTTCACAGGTTCTGTTCCTTTAAAAATTAAATCTTCCAAATTGGTGCCTGAATTCAAATCGCTAAAACCAATTTTATTATTGGTGACATTAAAACTGAGTCCTGAAATATTGACTTCAAATTTTTTGA
>CANJDA010000167.1 GCA_947472705.1 Flavobacteriaceae bacterium | reverse complement strand
TTTCTTATTTACAATGAATGGAAATGCTCAAGAGAAACAAGATCCGAAAAAAGAAAAAGCAAAAACAGAAAAAACCTGTTCAGCTTCTGAAAAAAAATCATGCAGTTCTGGTAAAAAAATGAGCTGTTGTGCAGCTAAAAAAGCGGAAGAAAAAAAATAATTTCTTCTTTAATAAATCTTAAAAGTGTCTGAATGTTCAGGCACTTTTTTTATGTTATCTTGTTAAGATTAAACTTTAAAACCTACATTTGGTAACATTTTTATTTTTGTAAGTCAAATAGTTTCAAAAAAAATATTTTATGCAATTAAAAAACAAACTAACAATTAGTGTACTTTCAGCTTTACTCATAATAAGTTGTAATAAAAAAGAAGTATATTTTGAAGATCCATTAATTACAAATCGGGACACTACAATTAACCCTGGAGATGACTTTTTTCATTATGCCAATGGAGGATGGTTTAAAAAATATGAAATTCCAAGTACTGAAAGTAGTAATGGGATTTTCAGGATGATTGGTGATACCATTAATGCACAAATCAAAAACATTTGTGAAAAATCAGCTAAAAACACTGATGCTGCCAAAGGTAGTAATGAGCAAAAAATAGGTGATTTTTATGCCTCGGGTATGGATACTTTAGCTATTGAAAAATCAGGCTTAAAACCTTTGGCAATGGAATTTGCTAAAATTCAAGCTATACAAGATGTGCCTTCACTTATGAAAACAATTGGATACTTACATACTATTGGAGCCAATCCTGCATTTTCATTTTATGTGTCACAAGATGATAAAATTAGCTCTAAACACGCTTTGTTTTTTAGCCAAGGGGGTTTAGGATTGGGAAATAGAGATTATTATTTCAATGAGGATGAACAAACCCTAAAGATTAGAGGTGAATATGTTAAACATCTGCAAAAGATGATGCAACTTATGGGAGACGATGGAGTCAAATCTCAAAAAAGTTCAAATATTATTTTGGCTTTAGAAACTGATTTAGCCAAAAACAGTCGTAAACTAGAGGCCCTCCGTGATCCTGTTAAGAACTATAATAAAATGACTTTGGCACAATTCAAAGCTTCTACACCATCAATTGATTGGGAAAATGTATTGCCACAATTAGGGGTGACCAAAGCGGATACAGTAATTGTAGGGCAACCAGAATTTTATAAAGGATTAGATAATATAGTAAATACTTATTCTATTGACGATTGGAAAACGTATTTGAGATGGGATTTAGTAAATACCTATGCTTCCTATTTGAATAATGCAATTGAGAAGCAAAATTTTGCTTTTTACTCCACTGTAATGAGTGGTGTTAAAGAGCAAAAACCAAGATGGAAAAGAGTTGTTGAACAAACAGATGGTTCGTTGGGAGAATTAATCGGTCAAGTTTATGTTTCCGATTATTTGCCAAAAGGATCAAAAGAAAAACTCTTAGAAATTGGTAATAACATTCGTGATGTCTATGCTGAACACATTAAAAAACTCGATTGGATGAGCGAAGTTACGAAACAAAAAGCGTTGCAAAAACTCAGTAAGATAGTAATGAAAGTTGGGTATCCCGATAAATGGAAAGATATGAGTAGTGTGGTTATAAGTAGAAATTCTTATTGCGCCAATGTTATGGCAGCCAATAAATGGAGTTATAACTATATGGTTAAAAAATATGGAAAACCAGTTGATAGAAAAGAGTGGGATATGTTTCCACAAACCTATAATGCTTATTACAACCCTAGCAATAATGAAATTGTAGTGCCAGCTTGTAATATATTGGTTCCAGGATTTGAAGGTAGAATGCCTGATGATGCCATTTTATATGGTATTATTGGAGGATCAACTTTTGGGCATGAAATTACACACGGGTTTGATGATCAAGGTAGTCAGTATGATGATCAAGGAAATTTAAAGAATTGGTGGACTGCAGAAGACTTGACTAAGTTTAAACAAAAAACAAAACTGATTGTAGAACAATTTAACAAGTTTGAACCATTAAAAGGTAAGTTTGTAAATGGTGATGCCACTCAGGGAGAAAATATTGCAGATTTAGGAGGAGTAGTAATGGGATTTGAAGCTTTTAAAAAATCGGCACAGTATAAAAATAAAGAAAAAATTAGCGGATTATCACCAGAACAAAGGTATTTTTTGGCCTATGGATATGCTTGGATGATACATGCTAAAGACGAAGCATTAGCAAGACAAATCATGACTGATGTTCATTCGCCAGCTCAATATAGGGTAAATGGACCATTAATGAATATTCCTGAGTTTTATAAAGCTTTTAATATAAAACCTGGAAGTAAAATGTACCAGCCAGATAGTTTGAGAGTTGTAATCTGGTAAATTGAATTATTAAAAAAATCCCTATCAATTTGATAGGGATTTTTTTATGTTGTCTTTTTTGCAGTGGCTTCTTCATAGCGTTCGGAGACTTTTTTCCAATTGATTATTTTGAAGAAGTTTTCAATATATTTTTTGCGCTTGTATTGGTAATCCAAGTAATAAGCGTGTTCCCAAACATCTAAATTTAAAATGGGTATACCAGAAATGGTTTGTTTAGGCATAAGTGGATTGTCTTGATTGGGTGTACTTGTTACTTGTAACTTTCCAGTTTTATCTACAATCAACCATGCCCATCCTGAGCCAAATTGCTTTTCGGCAGCATCGATAAATTGATTTTTGAAGACATCAAACGAACCAAAATCACGATTAATTAGGCTAGCCAAAGTATCTTTGGGCTGACCACCAGTTTTAGGGGCCATGCCTTCCCAAAATAAGGTATGATTATAATAACCACCAGCGTTGTTGCGCAAGTCATTATTGGTATTCATGTCTACTTTTTTAAGGATTTCTTCAATGGCAAGATCGGTTAAGGTTGGATCTGCAGTAACTAATTTATTTAAATTATTGGTATAGGTTAAATAGTGCTTTGAATAATGCACTTCCATGGTGAGTATATTAATACTTGGTTCTAATGCATTGTATTCATAGGGTAATTGTGCTAAAGAAAATTGACCATCATCGGCTTTTACATCATCTGGTTGTCCAATGGTTATTTTTTCTTCTGCAGAAGGTAAAGGAACTTCGACAACTTCTTCCAGTTTTTTTCTTTTGCATGACGGAATTAAAAAAATAAAAGAAAAGCAGATTAAAAGTGAAAAAATATTTTTCATAATTCTGTTATTATTTTTTTGCAATTTCATTAATGGCACTAATATATAATTCTTTAGCTTCGTCAACAGTTAAATGACTTATTTGCATCCAAGCATTGGTTTTAAAAGCATTTCTTAAATCAAAATTTTGAGACAAATCATAATCAATAGTTCCAAAAGTTGCCTGTTTATAATAGGCATACAAACGTAATTGCACATCTTGGGGTAGGGAAGATTGTGTCATTTTGGAAGCAATTTCTACAGCTTCATGAAATCGAATATCTAATTCTTTTTCAGGCATTTATTTTTGAGCAATTATGGTATGATTTCCAATAGCTTTTTGTTCTAATGCTACTTCTATTTTAGTTCCCAAAGGAAAATAAATATCTACCCTTGAACCAAACTTAATAAATCCAGCATCATCTCCCTGAAATACTTGAGTACCTTCTTCAGCATAATTGACAATACGTCGTGCTAAAGCTCCAGCAATTTGACGGTAAAGAATCTCTCCAAAAGCTTCGGTTTCAATTACTACAGTTGTTCTTTCGTTTTCGGTACTTGCTTTTGGATGCCAAGCTACTAAATATTTCCCGGGATGATATTTACTATATTTTATTTTTCCACTAGCCGCATAACGAGTTACATGAACATTAATTGGAGACATAAATATCGACACTTGAATACGTTTGTCTTTAAAATATTCCTCTTCATAAACTTCTTCAATAACCACTACTTTTCCATCAACAGGCGCTATTATTGTGTTGTTATTTGCAGTTATTTTTCTATTCGGATTTCTGAAAAACTGTAAGATTAAAATAAGGAAAACCAAAGTGATTATCTGAATCCCTTTTTCAAACCAAAACAAATTGGAAAGAAATTTGTGTGATAATAAATAGATTACTATGGTTAGTGATGTTGCTATTGCAATAATCTTTCCGCCTTCTTTATGAAACATAATATAAAATTTGATAAAACAAATAGATAAATGGTGCCACAAATATAATACTATCTAAGCGATCTAAAAAGCCACCATGACCGGGCATAATATTGCCACTGTCTTTTACACCTGCATTCCGTTTGAATTTTGACTCGATTAAATCTCCCAATGTGCCAAATCCGCTTACAATTAAAGCAATGACAAACCATTGGATAATGTTTTCTTCCAAATAAAATTTAGCTAACAAAACACCAAAAACTAATGCGAATACAGCTCCCCCCACAAATCCTTCTATGGTTTTTTTTGGTGAAATGCGTTCAAAAAGTTTATTCTTCCCCATGTTTTTACCAACCAAATAGGCAAAAGTATCGTTGGCCCAAATAATCATTAATATACTGATAATAACTTTTGGATGGTATACATTTGCTATAAATGGAATT
>CANJDA010000166.1 GCA_947472705.1 Flavobacteriaceae bacterium | reverse complement strand
ATATTGGTAATTTTTTCTCCTGGTTTTGGCAATGCTACTGGCTTGGTTGGTGTCGTTGGTGCTTTTTTACCCAAACCAATATATTTATAAAAGGTTTCCATGGTAAAAGTTGTGTTCAACTTGTGAGAACTAGCATTTTGAATAGTATTCCCTAAATTATAAGGATTGTCCGGGTCATTTTCATTTGGTACTTGTGACATCGCCACTGAAGCTCTTTGCCAACTATAATCTCCGGTATAAGTATAACTAGATTTTATAAATGAGAACATTGGAATTTTGTTAATAGGCAAATCATAATTTACAACAATTTGCTGGTTATGTTGGTTTGGAGTACCTGCATTCCAAAAGTCTGTCCAAATGGTATAACTGTTATCTGGCAGATTATTTTCGTCCAAATAAGAACGTACAATATTGTGAGAAGCTGCTGTATAATTTATTTTTAAAGCTTTGGTTAAATTATAATTGAATCCATATTGATAATTAAACATATAGTTTCTTCTAAATAAAGGATCAAGTGCAATTCCGCTAACAACTTGTCTAAATTCTTGCCTGTTATATTGTCTTATGATATTGGCACTAAAGGAAATATTTGACGGTAAGTAATTAAAGTTAAACTCACTCAACATTTTCCAATAATTACTTTTCTTAAAATACTTGTTTTTCTTAAATGGCTCTACAGCTTTTGGTTGAAAAGCAAAGGTGTAATCCGCTGAAGTATTTACTTGTTGGTCTAAATAACTTTCAATTTCATAATTGTGTTTTTCAACTTGATTGAAGGAATAGGAAAGGGTTAAGTTTTCAGGATCATAAAGATGTGGTTTTTTTTCAGGAGCTCTGTCTTTTTTAACTCCAATGAAATTGATACTTTTTCTTTTCGTATAATCTATCGCTCTGTCTTTTATGTTTGCTTTCTGTCCAGCATCAGTTGTACTACTCAATAATTGGTCTAATCGAATATCTTGATTAAACGGATCGTATTCAGGAGTAATAATTTCTTCTCCAATCCCATAGTTAAATGGTAAATTAATACCCCATTTTTTTGGAAGTAATTTTCCTAAACTTAGATTAGTAACTATGTTGTATTGTTTATTTTCTTCTCGACTTCTTTCTTGAGGACCTTGTTCCAATGATCCAAAACCAATAGTACTCTTTCTTCCTGTAGCAGATACTGTTGCAAAATCGGCCATGTTAGCATCCATATTTAATACTGTTGCCATACCGCCTTTATTGTTCATATCGGCTAATCGCAATTCGTCAAACCAAACTTCTCCTTCAATTTTTGAAGTAGTTTTGTTTTTTATACCAACCATTAAAGTCCTTACCAATCCAAAATTTGGATTTCCTTTTATTCCCAACGTAAGCTTTTCGTCACCATCTCTTGTTCCTGGGGTGTTGCTTATAATACTAGTGTCCTCATCAGGGTAATAAATCCCTTCACCCGTTAAGGTAGTTTGATCAATATTAAATGACTTAACTTTCATTTTAGTCAATAGCGACATAGCTAAGTCTATTTCGTTTTCTTCTGGCCAAATATCGGTATCAATAGTTGCTCCTTCAGCAGTTACTTTTAAAGGTATTTCAACTTGATAGAAATTATTGGTAAAGTCGTTTCCAAAACGAATAAAGGCTACCATTTGATAGTTATCTAAAGGTATGGTGCCACTTGCATTTAATGGTAATGATTCTGCATGCAAAAACATTTTCAGTTTGTTATACTGACGCATATCAACGTTTACATTTTTAAATACAGCTCTTGAATCTCCGGGTTCTAATCCGTCTCCGGAAGCTCTTAAAGATAATGATTGCTCATTTTGATTAATGATTTGTCCATTTCCAACAGCTTCTTGTACTCGTACTACTCCAGGAGGAGTGGTATAATGAATAGGTGTTCTTTGTGAATTTTCTTGAACACTAACGGCCAATACATCAAAATTAGTTCCGTCATCTTCAGGGTCAGTGTCATTTGATTGGAATGAATTAACGTAGCGTCTCCATTCGCCACGCACTAAATCTAAAGCACCAAGACGAACTGTAATTGGCTCACTAAATCCGGTCATAAACATTCTCATAAAACGAATGGAACGAAAATCAGTGATGCTTCCTACGGTACTTGTTGGTTGTGAAACTGGAATTTTAAATTGTAACCAGCGTGTTTTTCCAATGGTAGTACCATTGGGTAAACTAATGTTCTCAGCTGGTCTGATATCAGTCACATAATTTTCACCAGTTTGCATATTCGGTTTGATATCAATTGCATATTCGTAGTAGGCATTTACCGTGTTCATGGTGTTATCACGATTAATATCTTCCACATCTGGAATTGTTGTTGAACCTCTATTGCCACTATTTACATCAATAGGGGAGTTGCCTTCAACATTATTATAATTTTTATAACGCTCCAATACACTACCTGAGGCATTCAAAAAATATTGATAGTTGTCTGCCGCTGGATCACTCAATGATGCAAAACCAGATTCTGTTGGAGAAGAAGCAATGACATCTTTCTCTCCTAAATCATTAACACCGTCAAATCCAACATCTTGTGCTGTTCTGTTAGCGCCGTCGGCATTAAATGCATAAATAAGTGATTGAGATGAAGGCACTTTTCCCCAAACCGTTGGATTGGTTAATGTAGTTGATGTAGGGCTTTCTGGCAAACCATTTTCATATTGTTTGCGTTCATCTTTCAAAACATCTTCGGAAATTTCACCTAAGTTAAAATATAATTTTCCTGTATTATTAATATTAGCTTGACCAGCTGAACTTGTAGGGTCAGTAAAATAGGGATCCATAATCCAAAACTGAATATATTCTACATTGCTTTGCTCAAAATTAGTAGAATTTATAGCACGCATAATACCACCAAAGTTTTTCTTAGGGTCGGCAAATCCAGATGGAGATAATGCTTCAGGGTTATAGTTATAAGGCCCTCTTTCTTGAGGATAATAAGTCAAATCTAATGTATTAATCACTTGTGATTGACCAAGAGAGATATCTTGATTAAATAATTCACTATTAAAAACTCTTCTAGTAGTATTCAATGATAAATCATCAGAAGAAATATCACCAGGGGTTTGAACATAAATCGTTGGATCAATACTATACCAACTTAATTTAGCTCTTTTATAACCATATTCTCTGTCAACATCTGTTGCTCCAAAATCTTCATAGGCTACACCTGCTTGCCATTTAGGGACACTTGATAAACTCCATGATAATGGCGCACGCATATCAATAGTAGTTTGTGATCCTTCAAAATCATCAACATAAACGGTAGATTCTCCTTGAAAACGATCTGCTTTTGGCGTATCGGGTTTTAGAAAAGCAATTTCTCCACGGAAAGAAACATTGGAAGGAACATCGGTATCAATATTTGGTAATTTATTGACCAATCGAGTTAAAAATGGAACTTCGGTAGAATAATTGACATTCATCCCAAACATGGTATTGTTAACCGATTCCTGCCCATAGCTTGATTTGCTAGTAAAAGGGCGCTCCGTCATTTTAATATAGGTACCTCCAATTAAAAATTTATCCGAAAACTTGTGCTCTATATTAAAGCCCATAAATCTTCTGGTTTGTTGACCAAAATTGGAATTGTTTTCTACCGAAACTTGTATAGGCGTATTTGATGCTTGTAATGAAGGATCTAAAATTTGTACTCTTCCCGCCTGATAATTGACACTATAATCTATTCCTTCTTGTAAAACTCTTCCTCCTGCTGTGACCACAACAGAACCTTTGGGAACATTATAGGCTCCAATTGGAATTCCATCGCCTCCCATAGATTTAAATCTTCCTTTTAATTGGAATTTATTTTTGGCAGCATCTTGTAAAGCACCAGCTTGAGAGTTTCTATACATATTTCGAAATACGTATTTTGCTTGATTGGCATTGTAATCTGTAGTAGTGGGATCACCATCATAGTTTTCAGTTGAAGTTGGTGAGGATCTTAATTTTTCAAACAAATGGCTACCAAAAGGCTCAACTGTTGTGAAAATAAGTCTTCCGTTTTGTTGATCAACGGTAAGTCCTGGTAAAAAGTCGAAAAACCCATCACCTCCTGCTTGAGGGTCATTACTGTAGTTAAGTCTGTCAACGTTGAAAACCTTTAACAATGGTGTTTCTTTTACATCGGCGGGTAATTCTACGGGTACATTATTTACCACTACTGGTGATATATAATTTAACGGGGAAGGATCAGTATAAAGTATGTTAAATCTAAAATCTTCTTGTTGTAATTGGTATGCATTAGGGATTTGATAGATGTTTTTCATCATCAAATTCCATATAGGTTTTTGAACATTGGTTAAGCTGCTTTTCAACATTTTTAATATCAAACTTTGAGTAGATACAGCTTCGGTAGGAGTGCCACTTCCAGTAACTACAGTAGCATCAACACCATCAGTACCAAACTCTCCTACTTGATATACGTTATCCCCAATAGTATATTGATATGCTACTGATAATACTTCATCATTGGACAATCGTTGTTGCAATGAGATATAACCAAGTTGAGGATGAAATGTAAATTCATTTGCAGATAATTTTCGT
>CANJDA010000165.1 GCA_947472705.1 Flavobacteriaceae bacterium | reverse complement strand
TTTCACATTCCGCGTATGTGGGATAAGATATTGGATATTGAAAAGTGTCACTTACAAGAAGACCCTTCTAATGCCATTCGAAATGAAATCAAACATTTTGCCACGGAAAACAATATTCCCTTTTTCAATGCTAGAAGTCACGAAGGATTGTTGCGTACCTTAATGATACGCACCGCTTCTACTGGAGAAATCATGGTGTTGCTACAGTTTTACAAAGAAGACAAATTGCAACGAGAGTTGTTGCTGAATCATATTCACGAAACATTTCCACAAATTACTTCATTACAGTATGTCATTAATGGCAAAGCCAATGATACTTTGTATGACCAAGACATCAAGTTATACAAAGGAAGGGACTATATTTTGGAAGAAATGGAAGGACTGCACTTTAGCATCAACGCCAAATCGTTTTACCAAACCAATTCGGATCAAGCTTACGAATTATATAAAATCACCCGCGAGTTTGCCGGTTTGACTGGTAATGAAGTGGTTTATGATTTATATACGGGGACGGGAACCATTGCACAATTTGTTTCCAAAAAAGCTAAAAAGGTAATTGGAGTAGAAGCAGTACCCGAAGCGATTGCAGATGCCAAAGAAAACGCCAAACGCAATGACATTACCAACTGTGAGTTTTATGTAGGCGATATGAAAAACGTATTCAACGATGCGTTCATAGCACAACACGGCCAACCCGATGTAGTCATCACCGACCCACCAAGAGACGGGATGCATAAAGATGTAGTAGAACAATTATTGAAAATAGGTGCCTCCAAAATAGTATATGTAAGTTGCAACTCGGCCACACAAGCTCGTGACTTAGCCTTAATGGACGAATATTATAAAGTTACTCGAGTTCGACCGGTAGATATGTTTCCACAAACGCACCATGTCGAAAATGTTGTACTTTTGGAAAAACGATAAACTGTTTAAATGAAAAAAATACTGTTATTACTATTAGTGTCTATTTCAATCTCAAGCTGTGAGAAGGATGATATTTGTACCGAAGAAACTACCCCTCGATTGATTGTTGAGTTTTATGATATTTCTAATCCAGCCAACACCAAGAATGTGGTGAATTTAAAAGTTAAGGGCGAAGGAGCCTTAAATGATTTAGACTTAGGTACTTTTAATGCACAAAGCAAGATAGAGTTACCGTTAAACCCAGGGAGCACTACAACTAAATACAGTATGATTCTTAACAGCACCAGTACCACTGTAGCTCCTGATGAAGATTTTCTTGAATTTAATTATACTACAGAAACCGTTTATGTTTCTAGGGCTTGTGGTTATAAAACTGTATATACCCTGAATAATATTGATGGAGTAGTCCTTTCAGATGAAACTACTGCTGGTGGCCTTTGGATGCAAAACCCAACGATACAAACCAACACAATTACTACCGAAAATGAAACACATATCAAGATTTACTTTTAGTCTGGCCCTAGTGTTACTTTCTTTTTCGGGTTTAGCACAGGAGAAGAAAACTACCAAAAACGACACCATCAAACAAGACAGTATCGTTCCAAAAAAAGAGCGTTATGGTTTGCGTGTAGGAGTTGATTTGTTCAAACTGACACGTTCCTTTTATGAAAAAGAGTATCGTGCCTTGGAGCTTGTGGGCGATTATCGTTTGACTCGACATTATTATTTGGCTGCCGAAATTGGGAATGAAAACAAAACAGTAGACGATGACCGAATCAACTTTACCACCAAAGGAACTTATCTAAAAGTCGGTTTTGATTACAACAGCTTTGAAAACTGGGGCAATATGGAAAACATTATTTCGCTTGGTTTGCGCTATGGTGCAAGTAGTTTTAGTCAAACACGTAACAGTTATTTGTTGTACAATCCATATCCTTATTTTGGTTCTTCAACAGAGATTATTGATGGAACACCTTACAAAGGATTATCGGCCCAATGGTTGGAGGTAGTGGCTGGTGTTAAAGTCAAAGTATTTAATAATTTCTTTGTAGGCTTCAGTTTCCGTGGTAATCGTTTGTTGTCACAAAAAAAACCAAGCAATTTTGATAACCTTTATATTCCTGGCTTTAATAGAACTTATAATGGAAACTTTGGTGTAGGTTTTAATTATACCGTTTCTTATTTTATTCCGTTATACAAAGCAACAGTAAAACCAAAAGAAACTCCAAAAGGGAAGAAAAAATAGTGATTAATTTTATTTTACCTCCTTCACTCCTTTAAAAACTATCCATTTCATAAACAATTTTTCACCATCAGGTGATTGAATAGCTTGAAATTTGGGTGCCGTTAAAGTCCCAACCACGAAAGCAGTAATTGGAATCCAAATGCCGGTTAAACCAGTATAGTGAGCAATTAAATAACGAAATCCAAGAAATAGAATCGCAAAACCGATAAGGTTGTATAGAAAGGCTTTTGTTTTTTTTGACATGATTGCTTAATTAATAAGTTTCAAAGGTAAATCAATTAAATAAATTCAAAAAGGAACTTTTATTTAATATTACTTCTATTTTTTTATTTCATACAAATCCCTATTTTAGTGGCATAATCAATCAAATGTAAAATATATGAAACTATTGGGAATAGGCTCTAGAATCAATCATGCTGAATATGGAAAAGGTGTAGTTACTAATGTATCTACTAAAGAATACTGGGTTACTTTTATAGACGGTGGTTTAGAAACCATCGCACTTGAGAGTGAATTTGAAGTCATTGAAGCGGCCGAAAACAAAGTGGACACCATCAGTTTTTATGATGTTGAACAAAGTTTGTTATCTATCTTAAAAAAATGGAATGGTTTGGGTGAACCCGTAGCTATTGGTGATAAATGGAAAGGTGGTAACATGAAACTAGAACCAGGACAAGCTGGGTTAGCACATAAAGATGTACCTATTGATGTTTTCTTTCATAAAATAGTAATGTTACGAGACCGCCTTCGTGTGATGGAACAAAAAATTAATGCTAGTAATTTGGAAGAAATTGAAAAAGTAGAATTGCAACAATACATCACCCGCATCTATGGAAGTTTAACCACATTTAATGTATTATTTAAATCACAAAGCGATTATTTTGTGGGTGAAAAAACAAAATAAAAATTAAGATAAATTAAGTCATTACAGGTTTGTAAATGCGTACTTTTATAGTGCTAAAATAAATGTCATGAAAAAAATACTATTAGGAATAACAGCACTAGGTTTGCTGATATTCAGTTGCAAAAGCTCTACATCAAATGCTAGTGCGAACAAGTTGAACATTGCCTTTGAATCAAAAAACAATAGCGGTGTAACTGGTACCGCTGAATTTGTTGAAAAAGACGGCATGGTTACTTTCACTGCCAAATTATCGGGATTAAAACCAGGTGTTCACGCCATTCATATTCATGAAAAAGCCGATTGTTCTGCTGCAGATGCCGCTTCGGCTGGAGGTCATTGGAACCCAACCTTTAAAAAACATGGCAAATGGACTGATGCCGAACATCACAAAGGAGACATAGGCAATTTTACCGCAGATGCTAACGGTAATGGAACCATCACCTTAAAAACGGATGAGTGGTGTATTGGCTGTGGAGATGCTACCAAAGATGTTTTGGGTAAAGGATTAATCGTTCATGACAAACCCGATGATTTTACTACACAACCAACAGGAAATGCTGGTGCTCGTGTAGCTTGTTCGGCCATCATTAAGTAATTGTGTTTGGAAGAAAAAGAACATTTATACTTCAAAAATGCTCAAGAATGGCGTGAATGGTTGCATGATAATCACCATATGTCAACTGGAGTATATCTAATTTTTTATAGGGTAGATAGCACATTCGAAAGCATGCGTTGGGAAGAAGCTGTACAAGTAGCTATATGTTATGGTTGGATAGATTCTACCGTTAAAAAACTAGACGAAGAAAGAAGAAGACAAATGTTCACCCCTCGAAAAGACAAAAGTGTTTGGAGCAAACTCAACAAATCCTATATTGAAAAACTGATGCCGATAACTTAATTCATGAAAGTGGGCTACACAAAATAGAAATTGCCAAACAAAACGGTTCGTGGCAATCCTTAGATCATGTAGAAGATTTGATAATGCCAAAAGATTTACAAGTCGCTTTTGATAATAATAAAACAGCTTTGAACAATTACAACAATTTCAGTAAAACCTACCGAAAGAGTTACCTATATTGGTTAAATCAGGCTAAGAGAGCGGAAACTCGGCGAAACAGAATAGAAGAGATTATTAAACTTTGTCAACAAAATATCAAAGCTAGATAAACCTAATAAATACAGAATTAAAATTCTCTTTGTTATAATACGAGGAGTTTTTTTTATTTATTTAAAACATAATTAAAAGTTAAATTGTCAAAGTTAATAGTATTACTATTATTTTTGCAAAAAATATTTTTTTATGCAAAATTTATTAGCAAATATTTCAATTTCGGTAAATAACAAATTGTATGTTAAAAACCCTGAAACCTCTGAATTAGGAAAAAAAATAATTGAGCACAGTATACTGCTTATTGATGAGATTGGGTTTGATAATTTTACATTTAAAAAATTAGGTGATCTTATAGGTTCAAATGAGAGTTCCATTTATCGATATTTTGAAAATAAACATAAACTACTTATTT
>CANJDA010000164.1 GCA_947472705.1 Flavobacteriaceae bacterium | reverse complement strand
AAGGAACCGGTACTGTGATTATTGCCGACAATCCGCTTACTACCGTTGGAGGATTAAATGCAAATTATGGCTATAGTTTTTATTTAAGAGCAAATTGTGGGTCAAATGCAACAAGTGACTGGGTTGGACCTATTACTGTAGCAGCAATGACAAATCCAAATTGTCCAAATCCTCTAGCTTTAAGTGGTCTTAGAGATGCAACAGTACCTACAATAGTTAATTTATCATGGACTGCTGGAGGAACAGAAACACAATGGCAAGTACAATATGGACCAGCAGGGTTTTTATTAGGTCAAGGTACTATAGCACCTCCTACAATTTCACCTAATATGATAATATCAGGTATCTCAACTACTAGTTCCTATGATTTTTATGTAAAAGCTAATTGTTCTAGTTCTGAATCTAGTAATTGGGTTGGACCAATAACCATTCAGTCAGTTGAGTCTGTAGAATGTCCTATTCCAACAAATTTAACCGCAGTAAGAAATACAACTACAACAACGGATGTTAATTTAACTTGGACTTCTCCTACAGCAATTACTTCATGGCAAATTCAGTATGGTGTTGCAGGTTTTACATTAGGTTCTGGAACTATTATTTCCTCTACAACTCCAACTGCAACAATTAGTAATATACCTGATGCTAATTCCTACGATTTTTATGTTAGAGCTAATTGTTCTTCCACTGAAAACAGTGGATGGATTGCAGAACCAGCTTCTGTAAGCGGTAATGTTGTGCCAAGTGAGTTTTTTGCCAATATTGATGGTAACGAGTTTGTTGAAAATTATATCAATGCAGGTACAATATTAGGATCCCCAAATTACATCAGTGTTTTTGGAGTAAAAAGCGGAAGCCAATTTGTAGGTGTATTAATTGATGATACCTTGCCGGCAGGTGCAACTTATACTATGACAGGATTGTCTAATTCACAAGTAAAAGGACAATACAGGTTAAATAATGTTAATTATGATTCAACTACTGGTAGTGTTACTATAGAGACAAAAACAGCTACTAGAATTAAAGGAACATTTAGTTTTACAGCCTCATATAGTTACACAAATAGTAATGGAGATGTAATCACTTTCACTCATGAAGTAACTGATGGGTCTTTTGATGTTAACTACTAAATTTCTTTTATAAACTATATAAATCCGCCATTTCGGCGGATTTTTTTATGGCATAATCCTTGCCATATTAGTGAGCTATACGATATTAATCGCTTAATTATCGATTTTAGACTAATTACAATGTCGTACATCGATTTTAATTTAAATGTTGAAAAAGTTGCCATACATTTGTATAGCATTGAATAATTTATAATGTCATTTTGACCTAAAATAACACCATGCCAAACCACAATATTTTTTCTTTTGACAATCTGTCATTACAAGAATTTGATACAGAAACAGATTTAATTCCTCTTTTAACCCCAGAAGATGAGGAAGAAATGAATAAAGAAGAACTTCCAGGTTCTTTGCCAATCTTACCTTTACGAAACACCGTTTTATACCCTGGTGTTGTTATTCCAATTTCAGCAGGAAGAGATAAATCTATAAAGTTGATTAATGATGCTAATGCAGGAAATAAAATCATTGGTGTAGTAGCACAAAAAAATGAAGAAGACGAAGACCCAACCAAAAATGATATTTATTCTGTTGGTACAGTTGCTCAAATTCTTCGCGTGCTAAAAATGCCAGATGGTAATGTAACTGTTATTCTTCAAGGAAAAAAGCGATTTGCCATTGATGCTGTTACCAATGAAAAACCGTATTTAAAAGCTACTATAAAAGAAGTTGAAGAAAAACGTCCAGGAAAACACGATACCGAATTTCAAGCCATAATTGATTCGATTAGAGAGTTGGCTATCCAAATTATAAAAGAAAGCCCTAATATTCCAACAGAAGCAACTTTTGCTATTAAAAATATTGAAAGTCAATCGTTCCTTATCAATTTTGTTTCCTCCAATATGAATCTTACCGTAAAGGAAAAACAGGATTTATTGATGATAAATGCTTTAAAAGAAAGAGCTTTAGAAACACTCCGTTTTATGAATGTAGAGTTGCAAAAGCTTGAATTAAAAAATGATATTCAATCAAAAGTTCGTTTTGATTTAGATCAGCAACAACGAGAATATTTCTTGCACCAACAAATGAAAACCATCCAAGAAGAACTAGGGGGAGTTTCAAATGAGCAAGAACTTGAAGAAATGAGATTGAAAGCCAAAACCAAAACTTGGGATGACAAAACAGCTAAGCATTTTGAGAAAGAAATCTCCAAAATGCAACGCATGAATCCTCAAGCTCCTGATTTTGGTATTCAAAGAAATTATTTAGAGTTGTTTTTAGAATTACCATGGAATCACTATAGTAAAGATAATTTCGACCTTAAGCGTGCCCAAAAAATAATTGATCGCGATCATTTTGGCTTAGAAGATGTTAAGAAAAGAATCATAGAACATTTAGCTGTATTGAAGTTGAGAAATGATATGAAATCGCCAATTATTTGTTTGACTGGCCCTCCAGGTGTTGGTAAAACTTCAATTGGGAAATCAATTGCAGAAGCATTGGGTAGAGAATATGTTCGTATTTCACTTGGGGGATTACGAGATGAAGCCGAAATCCGAGGACATCGTAAAACCTATATTGGCGCTATGCCAGGCAGAATTATTCAGAGTTTAAAGAAAGCAGGAACTTCCAATCCGGTCTTTGTTTTGGATGAGATTGATAAACTATCTAATAGCCATCAAGGCGACCCTTCATCAGCTTTATTAGAAGTATTAGATCCGGAACAAAACAACGAGTTTTATGACAATTTCTTAGAAATGGGCTATGATTTATCCAAAGTAATGTTCATTGCTACTTCAAATAATATGGCTACCATACAACCGGCTTTAAAAGATAGAATGGAAGTGATCAAAATGACGGGTTATACCATAGAAGAGAAAACAGAAATTGCACGTCAACATTTATTGCCAAAACAATTAAAAGAGCATGGATTGTCCGCTAAAGATTTAACCATTGGTAAAAAACAATTGGAGAAAATTGTTGAAGGGTATACTCGCGAATCGGGAGTGCGTAGTTTAGAAACCAAGATTGCTCAAGTCATTCGAAATGCAGCCAAATCGGTTGCCATGGAAGAAGAGTATAACAAAAAAGTAACAGACGAAGATATTGTCAAAATTTTGGGAGCACCAAAATTGGCTCGTGATAAATCTGAAAGTAACGATGTGGCCGGAGTTGTAACTGGTTTAGCATGGACATCAGTAGGAGGAGATATTTTATTCATTGAATCATTGATTTCGCAAGGAAAAGGTAATTTAACTTTGACAGGAAACTTAGGAACTGTCATGAAAGAATCAGCCACGATTGCATTAGAATATATTAAAGCCAATGCCGATATTTTTGGTCTAGATCCTGAGATGATTTCAAAATATAATATTCATTTGCATGTACCAGAAGGCGCTACTCCAAAAGATGGGCCGAGTGCGGGAATTGCGATGCTGACTTCTTTAATTTCTTTATTGACTCAAAGAAAAGTGAAGAAAAATATGGCCATGACTGGAGAAATTACATTACGTGGAAAAGTATTGCCAGTTGGTGGAATTAAAGAAAAAATCTTAGCAGCGAAAAGAGCTAACATCAAAGAAATTATTTTATGCCATGAAAATAAAAGTGACATTGACGAAATCAAATCTGAATATATTGAAGGATTGACATTTCACTACGTAAAAGAAATGAGCGAAGTGATAGATGTAGCCATCACCAATCAAAAAGTAAAAAACGCCAAGAAATTATAAAAATAATTATAGAAAAATACACAAAGGCATGAGCTAAATATCGCTTATGCCTTTTTCTTTTAACTTTTTTTCATACCATATAAAATAATATCTTCGCATTTCCGTTATAGTATTTAGCATAAGTCATTTTTAATGTTTAGAAAAGAACTTTGTATTGTATTTTGTCTCTCTAATTTTGTCTCTTTTGGGCAGATTGGTGGAAAGTCGATATACCAATTTCTAAACTTGGTTACTTCACCACGACAGGCTGCATTGGGGGGCAAGGTTATTACTTTTTTTGATAACGATGTCAATCAGGCACATTTCAATCCAGCGACTATTAATCCAGAAATGGATAATAAATTTTCACTAAATTATGGTAGTTATTTTGGCGAAGTGACTTATGGAACGGCTTCCTATGCCTATACCTATGATCGCCACGTGCAAACTTTTTTTGGAGGGGTTAACTATGTCAATTATGGCAAATTTGATGGATATGATGAAAACGGACAAAAAACTTCCAATTTTACTGGGAGTGAAATGGCCTTAACTTTTGGTTACGGTTACAATTTACCTGGAACAGATTTTTATATTGGTGCCAATGCTAAATTGATTTCTTCAACCATGGAAAGCTACAGTTCGTTTGGAGCTGCAGTCGATTTAGGAGCTATGTTTATTGATACTCGCAACGATGTCAATTGGGCTATAGCCATCCGAAATGTAGGCACTCAGATTACTACCTATTCGGGAACTCGCGAAAAATTACCTTTGGAAGTGATGATTGGTGTTTCGCAATTGATGGAAAATGTGCCGATACGTTGGCATTTGACCTTAGAAAATATGCAACAATGGCAATTGGCTTT
>CANJDA010000163.1 GCA_947472705.1 Flavobacteriaceae bacterium | reverse complement strand
TGTATTTATTATTTTTTTGCTTCTTCAATGTAAGAAATAGCTTGACCAACTGTAGCAATATTTTCTGCTTGATCGTCTGGAATTTGTATATCAAATTCTTTTTCGAACTCCATAATAAGCTCAACAGTGTCTAATGAATCAGCGCCTAAATCATTTGTGAAGCTTGCTTCTGTTACAACTTCGTTTTCGTCAACGCCTAATTTGTCTACAATAATCGCTTTTACTCTTGATGCAATGTCTGACATAATTTCTAAATTTTTAATTTTAATTGTTGGCAAAAATAAAAAACTTTATTTTAAAACAACCTTTTTGTTACTAAATGTGTCTGCGAAAATAAAAAAATAATTTAAGAATCTTACACAATCATGGTTTTAATTCGAGTTATTATTCTTTTTTTTGTGAGACTAAATTTTGGTTTTCCAAATGAAAAAAATATTACTTTTCGCATCAGGCAACGGTTCTAACGTAGAAAATATTATACAATATTTCAAAAACAACAAAGAAGTTTCTATTCTTGGCGTGTTTTCCAATAATCCTGAAGCTAAAGTTTTAGCAATTGCTAAAAGTTATAACATTACTTCTTATGTTTTTAATCGAAATGAATTAAATGAGGGTTTTGTTTTGAAAAAAATTAATGAATTACAACCCGATCTAATAGTACTGGCAGGGTTTTTATGGAAAATGCCCGAAGAAATTATTCAACAGTATCCTAATAAAATTATCAACATCCATCCTGCATTATTGCCAAAATTTGGTGGTAAAGGAATGTATGGAATGAAAGTACATCAAGCAATTATAGAAAATAAAGAATCTACTACCGGCATTACAATCCATTATGTTAATGAACATTATGACGAAGGGGAATTCATCTTTCAACATCAAATAGCAATAGTTGATTGCCAAACTCCTGAAGCAATAGCTACAAAAGTAAACCAGTTAGAACACGAGCATTTCCCAAAAGTCATCGAAAAACTCCTAACTTCAAATTCTTAATTTTTATTTTTACATGACTCACCAAGTTCACATTTATACTGACGGCGCTGCCAAGGGAAATCCAGGAAACGGAGGTTATGGAGTAGTGATGGAAATGGTAGGCACATCCTATAAAAAAGAATTCTACGAAGGTTTTCGGCACACTACCAATAACCGTATGGAATTGTTGGCTGTAATCGTAGGTTTGGAAAAACTAAAAAATCCAAACATGAAAGTTTTGGTGATTTCTGATTCAAAATATGTGGTGGATGCTGTGGATAAAAAATGGGTTTTTGGTTGGGAAAAGATTGGATTTAAAAACAAAAAAAATCCAGACTTGTGGATACGCTTCCTTAAAATATACCGCCAACATCAAGTAGATTTCAAATGGATTAAAGGACATAATAATCATCCTCAAAATGAGCGTTGTGATGAATTGGCTGTTTATGCATCAGGCCTCGAAAAGCTATCGATCGATAGTTTTTATGAAAATGAAGAAAGAAAGCTACTTTAAAACATTACAACTTACAATCTTTGTAACTCTGAAACATAAAACTTATCTTTGCGCCTTTAATTTGAAACGCAAATAATGAACAAACTTTTAATAGTGGGAACGGTGGCATTTGATGCTATCGAAACACCTTTCGGAAAAACAGATAAAATTTTAGGTGGCGCTGGAACTTTCATCGGTTTATCGGCCTCACACTTTAATGTAAAATCAGCTATTGTTTCGGTAGTTGGTGATGATTTCCCACAAGAATATTTAGACTTACTAACAGAAAGAAACATTGATATTTCGGGTCTTGAAGTTGTTAAAGGCGGAAAGACTTTCTTTTGGAGTGGTCGTTATCACAACGATATGAACTCGAGAGACACTTTGGCTACCGAATTAAATGTATTAGCCGATTTCAATCCTATTGTTCCTGAGAACTTCAAAGATGCTGATGTTGTGATGCTAGGTAACTTACATCCTATTGTACAAACAGCTGTTTTGAATCAAATGACAAAAAAACCAAAATTAGTAGTATTAGATACGATGAATTTCTGGATGGATTGTGCTTTGCCCGAATTGTTAGATGTTATCAAACGTGTTGATGTCATTACAATTAATGATGAAGAAGCACGTCAGTTATCAGGGGAATATTCTTTAGTAAAAGCGGCCACTAAGATTCAGACTATGGGGCCTAAATATGTAGTGATTAAAAAAGGTGAACATGGCGCTTTGATTTTCCATAACGAGCATATTTTCTTCGCTCCGGCATTGCCTTTAGCAGATGTTTTTGATCCAACAGGAGCAGGAGATACTTTTGCCGGAGGATTTGCAGGATTCATTACTCAACAAGGCAATATTTCATTTGAAACAATGAAAACAGCTATTATACAAGGCTCAAATTTGGCTTCTTTCTGTGTAGAGAAATTCGGAACCGAAAGAATGGTCGATCTAAAAAAAGAAGAAGTGAACCAACGACTAAAACAATTCAAATCTTTAACACAATTTGATATAGAATTATCATAAATTTATGCCTCGAAAATTCGAGGCATTTTTATTTATACAACTACAAATTACAACACAATAACTACAATGAGCGACGCTTTAAAACACGAATGCGGAATTGCACTTTTACGATTAAAAAAACCACTCGAATTCTATAAAGAAAAATATGGCTCTGCTTTCTACGGTATTCAAAAAATGTATTTACTCATGGAAAAGCAACACAACCGCGGTCAAGACGGTGCTGGTTTTGCTTCAATTAAATTTGATGTTGAACCTGGTGAACGATACATTAGTCGTGTGCGTTCTAATCAGGCACAACCGATACAAGATATTTTTGCCCAAATCAACGAACGCATAAACGAAGAGTTGAGCCTACACCCCGAATACCAAGATAATGTAGAGTTACAAAAAGAAAACATTCCGTATATCGGCGAATTATTTTTGGGACATGTTCGTTATGGAACTTTTGGAAAAAATAGTTTAGAAAGCGTTCATCCCTTTTTGCGTCAAAACAATTGGATGCATAGAAACCTCATCATTGCCGGAAATTTTAATATGACTAATGTGACTGAACTTTTTAATAGTTTAGTAGAATTAGGGCAACATCCTAAAGAAATGGCAGACACGGTTACTGTTATGGAAAAAATTGGTCATTTCCTAGATAATGAAGTTACCGATTTGTATCAAGAATGTAAAAACAACGGTTTATCCAAAAGAGAAGCTTCACCTGTTATTGCCGAAAAATTAGATATTGCCAAAATATTGAAGAAAGCTTCCCGTGGTTGGGACGGTGGTTATGCAATGGCCGGTTTGTTAGGCCATGGCGATGCCTTTGTTTTCAGAGACCCTGCAGGGATTCGCCCAGCTTATTTTTATGAAGATGAAGAGATTGTTGTTGTTGCTTCCGAAAGACCCGTAATCCAAACGGTGTTTAATGTCCCTTTTGAAATGGTACAAGAATTACAACCTGGTCATGCTTTGATTGTGAAGAAAAACGGAATCATTTCCCAAGAAGAAATCATTACTCCAACCATTAAAAAAGCGTGTTCTTTTGAACGAATTTACTTTTCAAGAGGGAGTGATGCCGAAATTTATCAGGAACGAAAAGAATTAGGTAAATTAATTCTTCCTGGTGTTCTTGAAGCTATTGAGAATGATACGGATAATACCGTTTTCTCTTTTATACCAAATACAGCAGAGACCTCTTTCTATGGAATGGTGGAAGCCGCTAATGATTTCTTAAACCAAAGAAAAAATCAATTTATACTGGACAACCGAAAAACATTAACCAAAGAAAAATTGGAACAAATCCTTTCGGTAAAAATAAGAACAGAGAAAATTGCCATCAAAGATGCTAAACTAAGAACCTTTATAACAGAAGACAGCAGTAGAGATGATTTAGTGGCACACGTTTATGATGTAACATATGGAGTAATAAAACCAGAAGATAATTTGGTAATTATAGATGACAGTATCGTTAGAGGAACAACTTTAAAGAAAAGCATCCTAAAAATGATGGATAGATTGAATCCAAAGCGTATTGTAGTGGTTTCTTCGGCACCTCAAATTCGTTATCCAGATTGTTATGGTATAGACATGGCTAAATTGGAAGGATTAGTTGCTTTTCAAGCTGCTTTGGCATTATTAAAAGAGCGTAGTTTATACCATATTGTTGACGAAGTTTATGCCAAATGCAAAACACAAATCAATTTTAAAGATGACGAAGTAGTAAACTATGTTACCGAAATTTATAAACCTTTTACAGATCAAGAAATATCAGATAAAATAGCTGTTTTATTAACCTCAGAAGACATTAAAGCGAATGTAAAAATTATTTTCCAGACCGTTGAGAATTTACATAAAGCCTGTCCAAAAAATTTAGGCGATTGGTACTTTACCGGAGACTATCCAACCCCAGGAGGAAACCGCGTTGTAAACAAGGCATTTATGAATTTTTACGAAGGAAAAGATGCTCGTGCCTACTAAAATTTTAACGTTTTTTGAAGTTAAACGATTATTGATGCCGTTTATCTAAATAATTTGTTTCTAGCATTCTACCACTTATATATTTGTAGGACCATAGCATTAGTAGGTTAAGTTTATGGTAGATTTGGGGCAAAAAGGGTGAAAAGAAATTTTCACCTTTTTTATTTTATTACCCTTTATGCTTCAACCAAAAATCTTTAACGATTATACTTGTAGTTTGTCTAATTTATTTTTTTAACAAGAGTTACTCCTATACATTTGAATCACCATAGCATTAGTAGGTTAAGTTTATGGTAGATTTGGGGCAAAAAGGGTGAAAAGAAATTTTCACC
>CANJDA010000162.1 GCA_947472705.1 Flavobacteriaceae bacterium | reverse complement strand
TGAAGTACTGTCAGAAATTAATAATTGATCTTGAGTATTTGCTGTTAAAGCGTCATTACTATTAAAGTTCATAGTTACGGATGGTGTAGCACTAGTAGTTGGCAACACAGCATCAATGCCTGTACCAATATTAGCATACTGAACTCTGAAAGCTCTAGCACCTAAAGCAATACCTGTACCAAGAGTTGAATTACTTGGAGCCGCTGTTTCAGTAACAGTTACTCTTGTAACAGTAGATCCAGTAGTGTTAGTCGTTGGTGTTGAACCAGCACTCCAGTTAAACGTCCCACTGAATGGGAAGTTAAAGGAACTAGGACCACCACGACCGATTAGAGTCATAGAACCATTTTTAACAAAGGTATTTGTAGTACCGAAAGTACTAGTCGCACCGCCATAACCATTCCATGTACATAGTAAATTAGAACCACCTAAATCAATAACATTTCCTGGCGTATTACCGCTAGCTGTCAATGACAATGGAGAAGAACCATACAACACTAAGTTACTGGTTACAGTAAGTCCATTTCCATTACCCGCCAAAGTCAAGGTATTAATTTTACGATTAGAAGGTAGAGCAGCATCTTCACCTTGAGCAACAGCACTAGCTGCTGGACTAAAAAAGTTCAAAGTTAAGTTATACAAACCTATACGAGCCGTTGGCGCAGTAGCAACCGTAGTAAACGTACCACCATTAGCAGTAGCAGTAGTAGTACCAATACCTACCGTTGGAGCAGCAACATAGCCAAATCCAGGGTTAGTGATAGTAAAACTAGTCAACTGTCGGTTGGCACCAATATTAGCAGTTGCCACTGGCAAACATCCAGTAGGAAACGCTAAAGTAGCAGTTACACCTGGACTAGTAGTTAACGTCAAAGTTGGCAATGTTGAATAAACAGCGGTACCTGGGGTACTTAGATAGACAGCTTGAACTTTCCCAGCATTTACGGCAATGGTGAAACTCGAAGTTGTAATAGCCGTACCAGCAACCAAGTTACCACCACTAACCGTTACGGTTGGCGTAGTAACATAACCAGATCCTGGATTTTGAATTAAATTTAAACCAGTTGGCAAACCAAAACCTACGGTAGGAGCTACAGTATAGTTTAAACCGCCATTGGTTGTTGTTAAAGCACCTACCCCTGAAGCAGCTTGTTCGTTACTTGTTGCTAAACTAGTGTTTTGGTCACTGTTAATAGTTAATCCACCAGAGATAGTAGCAGCGCCACCACTTTTTTGGAATAAACTACTAGCAGGACCTGCAACTTGTTGAATATAAACAACAGTAGCAGCAGCACCAGCACCAGTAGCACCTACGGCACCAGCACTGAAGGCAATAGCCGGTACAGTACTAAATCCTGAACCCGCTTGTGTTAAATTCAAACTACGAACAGTACCTGTAGTAGCATCAAAATTTACCGATGCTTTAGAAACAGATCCTAAATACAATAAATTATTTACCACCCCAGAAGTGTGTACTGGCATGTTAGCAGCAACAGTAATAGCAGTTGCAGCTAAAGCTTGGTATACATTACCTCCGTGGAAATATTGAGTAGTTAAACTTAAAGTACCATTAAAAGGAAGGTTAGTTCCTAAAGTACCTACAGTACCTATATATAATAAGGTAGGACCACTAGTTGTAAAAGTAGCCTGCAAGTTAGTTGAAGTAGGCGCAGTAGCGTTAAAGTTACCAGCAACGGTACATAAATACACATTGTTACCGCTTACATATCGAGTTCCTAATACAGCCGCTAAACCACTTGCATATTGAGTAACTGCAGTTCCAAATACCACCGGAGCAGTACTGTAGGCCGTAGTTCCCATATTAGTAACTACTAAATTTGCTACTTGGAAGTTTAAAGCTTGTCCGTATACCTGAGCTGTATTATCAACTCTTAATTTACCATTTGTATTTAATGAACCAGCGGTAAGTCCAAGTCCACTAGTAACAATAATGTTTTGTGAAGTAGATACTGAATTACTTCCCGTATTTTGGAAAAATAAAGAACGAATAATACCGTTAGTACCGTCTCCTTGGAAAGTACCACTTCCACTTAAAGTAGAACCACTACCATTGAAGTTGATTAAAGTGGAGGCAAGCGCTAAGTTAGCGTAACCATCATTTTGTAAATTACCACCTATATTAACAGTTACACCTGTTTGTGCACTAGAATAAGGCAAGAAAACTCCACCACTATTGATGGTTAAGTTTCCAGCAATAGTCATCGCATTTGCGGTTGCATTCCATTGAAGAGTACCATTAACAGTAAGACTACCAACAGATACAACTTGATCAACGGTAACGATTGCTCCAGAAGCAATAACAGCAGTTGTTTCAGGAATAATACCGCCTACCCATGTAGCAGGGCTACTCCATAAACCTCCAATTGAAGTGGAAGTTCCTGCAACGCCTTCACGCACAGTAACATTATCGATAAAACAGTCATAACTACCATAAGAAGAAACGATTTGAAATCCGATTTTTGCAGTTGCAATTTTATATGAAGCTGGTATTGGAACAACTTTAGTTACCCAACTACCACTAGAGGTAGCAGAAATAGTATTCAAGACATTCCATGTAGTACCTCCGTCAAGAGAACCTACAACCGTTACAACTGCTCCACCTGCATAACTATAGCCAAATGAAAGTACAGGCGTAGTAGCCGAAGCAAGATTAATTGCCGGACTAGAAATTATCCTAGTACTAGAGCCATTGGTATTACCATCATAAAACCACAATGCCTTTGTTCCAGCAGGAGGCTGAGAAGGTGCTCCACCATAAGGCGCACAACCTGTAGGATAGGAACTTGTAGATGACCATGTTGTACCAGAAGACCATGTCGATTGTCCCCAGTCATGCGCTCCACCTGTACAAGCAACTGGCACCACAGCATTGGTCACACGAATCTGATTCCATCCTGTTGGCGCGTTAGGCCCTGCAGTCGCAGCAGCAGTAACACCATCACCATTAAGGTACCACGGATTTTCAAAGCTCTCAGTGAAATAAGTCTGTGCTTTCGCACTTTGACCTATTGTCATTGCTAAGAACATCAAAAACAGTACTAGCCACGATGGTCTCGTGACTACAGAACGAGAGTTTGGCGGCGAACCTTCCGAAACTCCAATCCCTTTTTTGAACAAGGTAACCATACCATTGTCCAAAGAATTGTAATTGTTTTTCATAAATTAAAAAATTGGGTTAAAAAATAAAGTTGTTAATATATATATAATGTTAATTATATTAAAATAAAATGTTAATGTATTCGACAAGATACCAATATCATCGTCAAAAAACATTGAATACGGCTAAAATACTTATGTTTTGTATTTACTAAAATTCGTATAGATAGCGTATAAAAAAGGCAAAAAGCAGCAAGCTGCTTTTTGCCTTTTACTGTATTAATATACTACTTTTTTGGTAACTGTTTTACCATTTACGCCTTGAATTTTCACCAATAAAACTTGGTGAGTTTCAGGCAAATTGATAAAGATAGTTTGTGTATTTTCTATCTTGTTTTGTTTTGCAATTTCGCGTCCACGTATATCAAATATAGAAACCGTATTCATATTTATTGTTCCTGAATTGATATGTAATCCTTGGGCATTGTGATAAACCACTATAGTGTTTTCGTCAAAATTTGGGTCATTTATTCCAAGTGTACTACTAGTATAACGCAATACAAAACGGTCATCAATTGTACCTGATTCGGTTGCAAAAGTATAATCTGATTCGTTTAAATCATGAATCACATTTAATACTTTATCTTCTAAATACACATGTTGCTCTGTAAATAATCCGTCAAACTGACGAAGATTAATAGTGAAGTTTCCAGAGATAGTAGATTTATATCCTAATGGAACTGTATCGTTTACATCAAATGGTAAAGAACGCCCTTGAATAGATAATTTAGAAGCATCCACCATGGTATACATAGTAATGGCATTTCCAATATCAAACATTTCACCATCAAACAAACGATCTAATCCCATGGTAGCTGTTTGAACATAAGCCACTAATGTTTCTTTGAAAGCACCTTCATCGTTTTTGATATCTAACCAATAACGGTGTCTTTCTAGACCTGATGCATTAGAAACGTCTTGCATTTGATTGCTACCGTTTTTGAAGAATTGATTGTTATTTCCTGCCATACGCATACTGTTTTTGAAAGTAGCTGTACTGGTTGTAAAACCATTGATAAAGAAAGCTTCACCAGTACTAATGTTACCATTAGGAACTGCTCCTCCTGTATTTGCAGATAAACCTCCTGAAATATTATAAGGAGCATAATCATTATTTGTATATGCACCCGAAACCATATCGGTATTATGTGTCCAGAAATACAAGGTTCCTCCAAGACCAGAGTTAGAAACATCGGTCAAGAATTTATAGGCATCCAAAGCACTTGGATAAGGATTACCAATTAAATTCAAACTACCCGAAGTAACACTAATAGGTATAGTACCACTATTTGGTGTACCAAAGAAATTTCCTGTCCATGGAGCTCCAACAGTAGTGCTAAAAGTTTCAGGGGCTCTAATAATATAACCTTTTGCAGGTGTCATTGCAGTAATAGGATCAACCCAATTCCAAGCTTGAGTAACATTATTATATTGATAAAAACCTAAATAAGGAGATAAACTAGAAAAGTTACTTAAAGTCTGTGAAAATACTGGATTTGACCAATAGGTATAATCATTATATTTAATATTTGGAGTAGTTCTTGAATAGGTGATTTTTCCTTGGTTACCATTTGAAGCATTAGCTACACCACCATTACCATTATAGGTACCTGCCTGATTGGCAACATCAAGTACTTGGTACAAACTAGCATTGTTGG
>CANJDA010000161.1 GCA_947472705.1 Flavobacteriaceae bacterium | reverse complement strand
CCTATGGATGCCATGCCCTTAGCGACCTATAAAGGTTCGGCAAATGAGAAGGTAATACAATCGGCCAAAACAAAAAACAGTTTTCCAAGGCAACTGGAGTTGTTGTTTTCCCAACACAATGCAGTGGAATTTAGTCGGTCACCTATTCCTTTTTCGGCCATAGCTTGCTTTACCGATCATTGTGATTTTGATACTTTAGAAAATGTACAACTGCAAAGAACTTTTTTTAAGGAGCACGACATCAAGGTAACCAAAGGCTTTTTTCTGAATCATTTTTCCAAAAGAGAAGATAATGCATCTTACGAAAATAATACTGCTGAGTTTAACAAATGGCGAGATGATGGACATGAATTGGCTTACCATTCGCTCTCACAATCTTTAAAATCAGATAAAGATAGCTTTGAAGATTTTTTTGCTTTTCATCCGCCTCTTGAGGCAATTCCCACTTGGATTGATCACGGGTTCCAATGTTACAATTTGTCATTGTATCAAAATTATAACATAGCCGATGAGGTATATTCCAATTCCTTAAAAGATAAAAAAATTACCACCCTTTGGAATTATATTGATAGTGGCGTTGCCACGGCTGGTGTGTTAAATCAACTCAATCCAAACGATTTTAAGCTTCAAAAATACTACAATGGAATCAGACATTTAAAGTTGTCCGAGCGAATAGGCGCTATGCTCAAATGCATTATGTTTTTTTATTATGCCGATGAAAAATTAATCGATAAGTATAAAAAAACAGCACAACTGTTCAAAGACTTGTTTTACGGAAAGAAAATTAAACTTCTATTTAAACTCTTCCAAAATTTATTTTCAATGTTGCTGCCAGTTGCTAGAGTGTTTCTTTTATGGAACAAACACAAAAACATCCCTTTTAAACTAGCAAAGTATACACCCTTATTCTTCAAACATAGGATAGGAGAAAATGATTTTTATATTTTTCAGACGGTAGAAATGAACGATTTTAAAAAGGGCTTGCAACCTTCCAATATTGAAAAACTAATTGCGGAAAGAGGAATTTTTATAGCACACACCTATTTTTCTTTACCTTTAGAATACCATAGAGGAAGACTTTTAAAAAACGAATCAGAAATAGATATAGAGGTAATAGAAAATTTCGTTTATTTAAGTAAAAAAATAAAAGAAAAACTGATTTGGAATCCCACATTAAATGACTTGATTACCTTTATGGCTAATTTTGAAAAAACACTTTTAGAGGTGAATGACGAAGGTAAAATTATAGTGGCCAATGCTTCGGGTTTACCTTTCCGAAATATTGAATGATGGAATTAGTAATTACCAAAGAACAGTTATGGCTCGACAAATGGGACGCTTATGTTTTGCACGAAAACAGAGCGAGTCATTTGGCCTTGTCTGATTGGAACAAATCATTTACTTCCTACGGATTTGAATTTGAAATTTGCCTTTGTATAGAGAATGACAAAATCATAGGAGGATTTTCGGCTGTAATTGCCAAAGCCACCATCTTTAGGTTTTACATTGTCCCTTTTGGACCCATTTTATCAACTGGCCTTGAATGTAATCTCAATGTTTTGATTGCTCAAGTACAGGAAAATGCAAAGAAGGCTAATTGTTGTTATGCACACATTTCACTCCCTTTTTCAGCTAGTGTCAATCCACACGCTTATCCAATATTGCCCGAATTGCCCGCGTTAGATAAAGCAACAAAAGGACATCTTTTTAAATATGTTTATTCTACTTACGGCATGAATTGGATTGATTTGAATGGTTTTGATGAAGAATCAAAAATCATGACCTTAAAGCCTTCAGTACGACGAAACATTAGAAATTCCTATCGAAAAGACTTGGTTTTCAAAACCATGACTTCAGAGGAGGAAATAGAAAAAGCCTATAATTTATTTAAAGAAAACTCAATAACCGCCCATTACAGCATCAGAGAATGGAAAGAGATGCAAGAAACTTTACTCAAGCTAAATGAAAAAGGAAGTTTGAAAATGTTAGCTGCTTATAGAGAAAATGAATTGAAAGGGGCAATTTTATTACTCAAAGGAGGTAATTATTATACTTATATTCTTGGAGGATCCAAAAAAGAAGCCCCCGATTTACGTACTGGTGATTTCCTGCAATGGGAAGCTATAAAGCTATCTTTACAAGAAGGATTAGACGGATACAATATATCTTTAGGAGGTTCAAAAGGAGTAGTCGAATTCAAAAACAGTTTCAATACTGAACAAATTTATTACGATAATGGGCAATACCATTGGGTACTAAAACCATTTTATTTTAATCTCTATTTGTTTATCGAAAAACAACTAAAGCCATACAAGAAAACCATTTCAAAAATGCTTTCCAAATTCAAATGACAATGCTCAAAAAGTTGTTAAAATACTTAAAAGTAATTCCTATCGATGTCATAATTTATTCTATGACAAAAGATACTATTGCGGAGTTTCCTAAACTAGATTATATTATTCAATCTGAAAGTATCCATAAAAACAAAACAATGTTTTATATAAAAGTAGGCGATACAGTTATTCACCAAAGTTTCTTATTTAAGAAAGTTTTTTTGTTGCGTCTAATAAATAAAATTGGCCCAACCATAGGGGATTGTGTTACTATTTCGGCTTATAAAGGAAAATCCATTTATCCTTTTGTGATTAATTACATTGCTAGAGAAGAGCTCCTTAAAAACAATCAGGATGAAGTATTTATTGTGGTAAATGCCTATAACCTGAGTTCCATAAAAGGAATTGAAAAAGCAGGGTTTCAATTGCATACTAAACTAAAAGCCAAAAGATTTTTAATTCTTCACTACAATGTTAGAAAAAACAACTAAAGGCATTTTAATTCTAAATACTTATAAACAAAGCTTCTCACAACTGGGAAGCTTTTTTATATTTGTCCCAAGCCAAAAGCTACTTTATGTTACAATTACATTTAAAAAACGAAACCTCAAGATTACGAGCCGTGGTGCTCGGTTCAGCAGTCAATAACGGGCCAACTCCAACAGCTAATGAAGCCTATGACCCAAAATCATTAGAACACATTCTAGCAGGAACTTATCCTGTTGAGGCTGATATGGTCAAAGAAATGGAAGCTTTTAATCAAGTGTTTCAAAAATATGATGTCAAAGTTTTCCGTCCCGAGATGATAGAAAACTACAACCAAATCTTTTCGCGCGACATCGGTTTTGTAATTGATGATATGTTTATTAAAGCCAATATCCTCCCTGATAGAGAAAGAGAATTGGATGCCATTCAGTATGTTATTGACCAAATTGATCCAACCAAAGTAGTTCGCCCGCCCGAAGAAGTTCATATTGAAGGCGGCGATGTTATGCTTTGGAACGAATATATTTTTATCGGAACGTACAAAGGCTCTGATTATAAAGATTATATTACTGCTAGAACCAATATGGCGGGAGTGAATTATATCAAAGAATTATTTCCTCATAAAATTGTCAAAGAATTCGACTTAGTAAAATCAAAATTGGAGGCTCGTGACAATGCATTGCATTTAGATTGTTGTTTTCAACCCGTTGGTAAAAACAAAGGAATTATCTATAAAAGCGGTTTCAGAGAAGAAGCAGATTATGTTTTTTTAGTTAAATTATTTGGCAAAGAAAATCTGTTTCATATCACTCGTGACGAAATGTATAATATGAATTCTAATGTGTTTTCAATTGATGATAATGTAGTAGTTTCAGAAAAAAACTTTACTAGACTGAACAATTGGTTGCGTGATAACGGTTTTATAGTTGAAGAAATACCATATGCAGAAATTGCCAAACAAGAAGGATTGTTGAGATGTTCAACATTACCATTAATAAGAGACTAAAATGAAACAAACAACCAATTCCATTTTGATGATTCGCCCAGTGGCGTTTCGTATGAACGAACAAACTGCTGTAAATAATTATTATCAAAAAGTTCTTGACGGACTATCACCAGAAACAGTAAATGCTAAGGCTCAGCAAGAGTTCGATACTTTCGTAACCAAGTTGAGAAAAGTAGGGGTAAATGTAATTGTTGTTGATGATACTTTGGAGCCCAATACACCGGATAGCATTTTTCCGAACAACTGGATTTCGTTTCATGAAAATGGCGATGTAGTGTATTATCCTATGTTTGCCGAAAACCGACGTGCCGAAAGAAGAGATGATATCCTTGATATCCTTGAAGATGAAGGGTTTCAAATCAATGAAGGTATTATGGATTATACCGCAGCAGAGGAAGATAATGTGTTCTTAGAAGGAACAGGAAGTTTACTCCTAGACAGAGAAAACGGAAAAGCCTATTGCGCTCTTTCTCCTAGAGCCGATGAAGAATTAATGATAGAGTTTTGTGAAGATTTTGAATTTACACCAGTCATTTTTGAAGCGTTCCAAACCGTAAATGGTGAGCGTAAGTTAATTTATCATACCAATGTAATGATGTGTCTTGGCTATACTTTTGCTGTCATTTGTGCCGATTGTATAGATGATAAAAAAGAACGTAAAATGGTTTTAGACAGCCTTCGTGGCGATGATAAAGAAATCATTTTAATTACTGAAGACCAAGTAAATAACTTTGCAGGAAACATGCTTGAAGTAAAAGGTAAAAATGATGAACGATTTTTGGTAATGAGCGAGTCGGCTTATAAAAGTTTAACCAAAAAACAGATTGCCCAACTCGAAGCTCACGTTGAAATTATTCATTCTAGTTTAGATACTATTGAAGCATGTGGGGGAGGAAGTGCCCGCTGTATGATGGCTGAAATCTTTTTGCCTAATGAATAATTCTGAAAAATAAACCAAAAAAAATCCCAAATACTTTATTTGTACTTGGGATTTTTTTTGACAATTATAT